>NZ_ARZA01000268.1 GCF_000387765.1 Caldisalinibacter kiritimatiensis | reverse complement strand
AACAATCTATTCTTGAGGGCTAGCGCCCATTAAAATCTTTTAGATGCGAAACTTCTGACTAAATATTAGTAGTTTTATTCTTTATAAAACAAAAGAGAAGCTATAATCAGCTCCTCCTTTTTATTTTATTTTTTATCCATTTTATTAATCTTAATCCTAAACTATCAACTTCTTTAACAACGAAAACATAGGAAGAATCTCTAGGTACCACGAGTAAGCCTAAATTACGTATTTTATTCCTGTAATCAGTATAATCTTTAGTTTTAATTTTACCATTACTGTCATAATAGTCTATCCATATATAAGGTGGAAAATAAGATAAAACGCTATTTATATCATACTTACTATTAACTTCTTGTCCATTTATTCTAAAGATTATATCACCGGACTTAAAGCCCATTTTCTCAGCTGTACTATCGGGAAGTACATCAAGAATCTTTACCCCTTGATTACTTGGGGTAAATGCTGGAGTTCCCTGTTTTTCTTTTTTTCTACCATATTGAATTAAAAACTCATGTGCTAATGGTGAAAACAAAGCAGCTATATATTTAAATACATATACATAAGAAGAAATTATAGCTAATATTAAAAGAATGACACTGAATAAAATTAGATTTCTAGATGATTCCTTAATTTTTCTTTCTGGATAATCAGATATAGCCATATCTCCATATCCTAAGGCAGCCATTACTGGTATCATAATGCACATTAAATCGTTACTATTAGAAGTTATATTATCAGGCCTAATAAGAGGCCACCAATCTGGCATCGCTACTGCTGAACCTTCAAAGGATTGTGCTGTTATTATTAAAACAATAAATGGTATAGGCCAAAACCTCATCATATTAAAGCCGCCAACAATTTTATTATTCATTTTCATAAATATAGGTACCTTACTCTTATCACCATCTTTTAGTATTAATAAACTTTCAACTAAATGTAATACTGCTACAATTGCCATAACACTAGAAACGTTGATTTTAGGATATTCAAATACTAAACTAGCTATCGACACTATACCTCCACTATAGGAAAAACAAATAAATCTAGGATGAATTAACATTAATAATATTGCTAGTATTAACATGTATTTAAAATCATCTGCATCTATCGTTATACCTATCGCTAAAATAATAATACTTCCTATGAGACCTCCTATAACACCAGCTAATGTTGAACTCAATACCCTCTTTAAATTTGATTCTTTATTTGTACCTAATATCTTTTTTTCCATTTGTCCTATTCTTTTATATTGAACATACACAATTGCTATAACTACCCAATAGATAGGATTAATTAATATTTGAGATAAAGTTAGTAAAGATAGGTTCAAAATTTCGAATATTGTTTTCATTTTAAACACTCCTATATTTAGGACCTACTATATAATTAGTTTTTTAGTTAATATCTAAAATCAAATATATTTTTAAACAATAAACATAGCCATTAGATTTAAGCATATCCAATGGCTATGTTAGTTTATTTTATTTTACTTTTTATTACTTCAATTGCCTTTTGTAATTGTATATCTTCATCTAAATATTCAGTACCATAATTCATTACATCATCTGGTAACTCAATAACTATATCAGGCTCAATACCTACACCATGAATGTTAACTCCACTAGGTGTAAAATATTCTGAAACAGTCAACTTAAAGCCTGAACCATCTTTAAGTGGTATAATTCTTTGAACTATACCCTTTCCAAAAGTTTTTGTACCTATTAAAACCCCCGAATTTGTATCTTTAATAGCACCAGCTAGTATCTCTGATGCACTAGCACTACCTCCATTAACAAGTAAAACTAATGGTACATCTATCTTTTCTTTATCAGATTTATATTCTTCTCTTTCTCCCTTTTTAGTTTCTGTATAAACTATAATACCTTCTCCCATAAGCTCATCAGTTATTTTTTGACATTGGTCTAAAAGCCCACCTGGATTATTTCTTAAATCTATTATTATTCCTTTCATATTCTTCTTTTCTAAGGAATCTAATTCATTTTTAAATTCTCCATAAGTTTTTTCATCAAAAGCTACTAATCTTATATATCCAATATTTCCTTCTAACATTTTAGCTTTAACTGTTTTCTGCCTTATTTCCTCTCTAGTTATTTCTAGGTCTAAAAACTTATTATCTCCATTTTTATTTTTTCTTAAAATAGTGATTTCTACTTTTGTACCTGGTTTACCCTTCATAACTTTTACAGCTTCATCCATTCTATCAGCTGTAAATTCTTTCCCATTTACTTTTACAATCTTATCTCCTGTTTTTATGCCTGCTCTTTCTCCTGGGGTACCTTCTATTGGCGATACAACTGTAATTAAATTATCCTCGCCTGGAACTACAATAATTCCTATACCACTATACGTACCTCTAGTATGCTCCATAAAATCTGCAAATTCATCTTTTGTCATATATACAGAGTATGGGTCATCTAGAGCTTGAAACATTCCTTTCAGAGCGCCTTCTAATAATGTTTGTTCATTAACCTCATATAAAAAATTTTCTTCAATAATGTCCTCTAAAGCCATCAATTTATTATATTTATTGTTTATTTCAACCCATTCGTCTCTCTGTTCCTTAGTTACAAATACTTTATCTCCTATTGTTATCTGTATCATATTACTAAATGCAAATGTTGTAATTCCAGTTATAATAATTAAAATAATAGCTCCAATAGCAGCTTTTCTTTTTGATATCATCTGTATTTCACCTCATATTAACGTCTTAGTATTCTATTTTATTAAATTTATGTTCTCATTATACCATCCTAATATATATTTTTCAAAAATTCAATCAATAAATTGCAAATTAAAGCAAAAGAACATAATAAAGACGACCTAAAAGTGGTCGCCTTTTACTTCTTTAACCATGGCATTGGATTAGTGTAAGCACCGTTCTTTCTAACCTCAAAGTGTAGATGTGGTCCTGTAGAATATCCTGTACTACCTGCCTTGGATACAGCTTGTCCTCTTTTTACTGATTGTCCTTTCTTCACTAATAACCTTGAATTATGAGCATAAAGTGTAGAAATTCCACCACCATGGTCTATTATTACTACTTTTCCATATCCTCCATACCATCCTGCATATCGAACTACACCATCATTAGCTGCCACTATAGTGCCCCCTAATGGAACGCCTATATCTATACCTGTGTGCATCTTTTTAGTCTTCAGAATAGGGTGTACTCTCATACCATACGGTGAAGTTATTCTATAGTAACCTGGTGTAGGCCATGTTAACTTTCCACCTGCATATTTCTGTGCAATCTGTTTTCTTCTTATTTCTTCTTCTAACCTTTTAGCTAAATTTAGTAAATCATCTTCCTGTTTCTCAAGTTCCTTTATATTACTTGCTAAACTTCTCATCAATTGCTGCTTAGCTCTACTTACAACTTCAATTTCTTTTCTCTTTTTTTGTATAGTCTGTTTAGTTGATAATAACATTTTCTTTTGAGTCTCTAACTGTGCTTTTTTTTCCTTTATTTGCTCTCTTTGTTCTTTCATATATTTCAATAACTCTACATCATTTTCAACTATTCTCTTTATCATATCTAATCTAGTAAGTAAATCCTCTAAGTCTTTAGATGCCAATAGAACTTCCAAGTAACCAACTGTTCCATTTTTATACATAACTCTTAATCTTTTATTTAATATATCATTTTTTTCTTCAATATTTTTTTCTGCCTCTAATAACTCTTTTTTTGTTACTTCAATATCGTTATTTAAGTTATTTAACTGTCCTTCAAGTTTTTGTAACTCTTTATCTATTTCATCAAGTTGTAAATCTAATTTTTTAATTTGTTTAGTAACATCCTTGTATTCCCTTTTTTTCTCATTTAATTCTTCTTCTACTTTGTCTATTCTCTGCTTTGTTTGCTCATATCTTTTTTTATCTTGTTCAATACTATTATCAGCATATACTACAACACTATTAATAAATAATATTAATACTAACAATACATAACACGTTCTTTTCTTCAGTATCAAATGCCCACCCTCCTTGTCTAAACTCTTAAAAACTTTCTTAGAGAGATTATGCTTCCAAGTACTCCTATTCCTACTCCAATGGTTAGTGATATTATTGCTACATCGCTAAATAGTGCTGTATATGGTACTAAGTAAATTGTAAATAGCACGTATAATTTTTCATTTAACGTTTGAAATAAATATTTATATCCATAGTTAACTATAAGTATTGATAATCCTGAACCCAATAATCCTAATAACATACCTTCTATAATAAATGGACCTCTAATAAAACCATTAGTGGCTCCAACGTATTTCATTATGTTTATTTCCCTTTTTCGTGCTGTTACTGTTAATTTAATAGTATTCGAAATAATAAATACTGATATTAACATCAATCCACCTATTAAAGCTAATCCGCCTACTTGTATATAATTAGCTACAGTCATAAGCTTTTGAACAATATCCTTGTAATATTTAATTTCTTCTATACCAGAATATCCTTGCAACTTATTCACTACTGTATCTGCATAACTAATATCCTTTAATTGAATAACATATGAATTAGGTAGAGGATTTTCTTCTAATCCTTCTAATAAGTTACCTTCTTCTCCCCACTGTTCTTTCATTATATCTAAAGCATGTTCCTTAGATTGGAATATAACAGCAATTACACCATCTATTTCTCTGATATCTTCACCAATTTCATCTATTTCATGACTACTTATATCGTCTTTTAAATAAACTTGTATTTCATCAAACTTTTCTTTAGTCATATTCGAAAAATTATTTATATTAAGAATCAATATAAGTATTACCCCTAAAATAATTAATACTGAAGATACTGAGCCTACAGAGGCAATACTCATCATACGATTTCTCCACATTCCTATAAAACCTTGCTTTATCATATATTTTAACGTTCTACCCTTCATAACCATAAACACCTCTCTGCTCATCTCTGACAACTTGTCCTTTTTCTAATGCTATAACTCTTTGTTTCATAACGTCTACTATGTCCTTTGCATGTGTAGCCATTAAAACAGTTGTCCCTCTTCTATTAATTCTTCTAATAATCTTCATAACTTCCCATGCTGTATCTGGGTCTAAATTTCCTGTAGGTTCATCAGCGATAAGCAGGCCTGGATTATTTACGATTGCCCTTGCAATTGAAACTCTCTGCTGCTCTCCACCCGATAATTGATTAGGATAACTGTCAGCTTTATTGCTAAGTCCCACCATACTTAAAGCCATAGGAACTTGTCTTCTTATGTTTTTATATGGAGCACCTATGATTTCCATAGCAAAGGCTACATTTTCATATACTGTCTTATTAGGTAATAATCTAAAGTCCTGAAAAACCACACCAATACTTCTTCTGATATGTGGAATCATTCTGCTTTTTACCTTAGTTATATCTTGACCATTTAAAATAATTCTTCCTGATGAAGGTTCAACTTCTTTTAACAAAAGCTTTATAAAAGTAGATTTTCCCGCACCACTAGGTCCAACTAAAAAAACAAATTCTCCTTTATCAATATTAATACTTATATTATTTAAAGCTTTAACGCCATTATTATACTCTTTTGTTACGTTCATAAGCTCTATCACAAAATCACTCCTGTCTAATTACAATGATAATAACTATCTACACTACAGTAATTATTAATACAATAAGCTTCATAATTCATCAAACATTTATTATACTTCGACACTATATAGCTAATTCCTTTAAAAATTATCAATTTAAATTAGGTAATTTATACTATTTTACTTTATTATTCATATACATATAAATTACGAGTAAAGTTTTAAATTTAATAGCATCATTAAATACTCTGATATCAAATCCTGTATCTTTTTGTATTTTATCAAGACGATAATTCAAAGTATTTCTATGGACATATAACTTTCTTGCTGCTTCACTAATATTCAAATTACTATTTAAGAAAATATTTGCTGTTTTAATTTCCTCATTAGATAACTTATGTAAGCCTAGCTCCATAGCTTCTTTATATAATTTAAGCACTGTATTTTCCGAAACTTTCGATATCAATCTATAAACTAATAATTCTCTATAATTATAAATTTTATTAGGTAATTGGTGTTCTAATCCTATATTAAGAGCTTCAAAGCTTTCTAGATAAGCTTCTTTAACTTTAATAGGTTCCTTCAAAGAACTTACACCAATCTTTATATTTTGTAATAATTCACTTTCAACTGCATCGACTATTTTTTTCTCCAAATCTATATCTTCTTTATTATTTTTTTGATATATTACAGCGAGTATATCTTCACTTATTACCACACTCGCAAGATGATTTGTAGATATATGCTTTACAATTGATGCTACTTGAGAAGCCATACTATTACTTAACATTTTTACAAGAATAACACTTATATCTTCGTTCATATTAAAACCAAGATGCTTCATAATATCTTCGACAGTTTTTTCATCTGTTGTCTTAGTAAGAATTCTTATAACATCCTTTTCAGTTATATTAGGAGCTAAGTACTTTACATCTTCAACAATTTCAGTTATAAATTTTTTTATCAAATTAAGTTCTCTATTAGTTAAAGGTTCTTCGTCCTCAACAACCATAATATAAGTTATACCACCTAGTTTCAAGTTGCATATATTGTGCTTATCTCCTAGATTTTCTGAATCTTCTAATATAAGGTTATCGCTTTTCTGCTCATGTATTAAACGTACGTTGCATCCTAAAATATAACTTAATCTGTTAGAAATATCTTTTAATTGTTTTTCTGTTAACATAATATCACCTAACTATATTATAAAACTTTTTATGACATAAAAAAACAGAAGGAATAATCCTCTCATTATTCCTTCTGCTTTTTTCTCCATATTCCTCTATTTTTCTTGATTTTGTAATATTATAGTATAGCCATCTCTGTTTCTTTATCAAATAAATGTATTTTATTTTTATCAAATGCTAGCTCTATATTATCTCCATGCTTAGCTTGACTTCTTGAGTCTACTCTAGCAATAGCACTATTACCTTCTATAGTGATGTATAGATATGTTTCTGAACCCATCATTTCTGTTACTTCTACGTGAGCCTTCACTACACTATCTCTTGAAGACTCAATGAATACTTTTTCATCATGAATATCTTCTGGTCTAATTCCTAAGATTACTTCTTTACCGAAATAGCCTTTTTGCTTAACTATCTTAGCTTTTCCTTCAGGTAAGCTAACCTTAACATTTCCAAAAGCTAATTTACAATCATTAATATCATTACCTTCTATTATTGCATCAATGAAGTTCATCTGTGGACTACCTATAAATCCTGCTACGAAAACATTCGCTGGCTTTTCATATACTTCTTGTGGTGTAGCTGCCTGTTGTATAACTCCATCTTTCATTACTACTATTCTATCTCCCATTGTCATAGCTTCTGTTTGATCGTGTGTTACATATATAAATGTTGTTTGAAGTTTTTTATGTAATTTTGTGATTTCAGTTCTAGTTTGAACTCTTAGTTTTGCATCTAAGTTTGATAAAGGCTCATCCATTAAGAAAACCTTTGGTTGTCTTACTATTGCTCTACCTAGTGCAACCCTTTGTCTTTGTCCACCTGATAACGCCTTAGGCTTTCTGTCAAGTAAATTTTCTATTCCTAGTATTTTAGCTGCTTCTTTTACCTTTTTATCAATTTCTGCTTTAGGAACCTTTCTCAATTTAAGACCAAAAGCCATGTTATCATAAACTGACATATGAGGATAAAGAGCATAGTTTTGGAAAACCATAGCAATATCTCTATCTTTAGGTGCTACATCATTAACTAATTTATCACCTATATACAATTCGCCTTTAGAAATTTCTTCTAAACCAGCTACCATTCTAAGTGTTGTAGATTTACCACATCCTGAAGGACCTACAAGTACAATAAATTCTTTATCTTTAATTTCAAGATTGAAATCTTTTACTGCTGTTACTCCTCCTGGATATATTTTATACATATTTTTAAAAGTTAAACCTGCCATTTAAATTCCCCCTTTACTTTTTTAAACCGTTTTCCTTTCGTCTATAACTCCTTGTAAATGTTTACATGTAATAGTTTATAATACTATTACTTAAATTTCTATTGGCAAGTTCAACAAAAAATCTATGTCATTTTTAATAATTTGCACAAATAAAAGTGGCTTCGCCTCTTATCAATTAAAATCTTTATATATTCTAGCAAAACTGTTTAATTTCTTTTGCACTAAATTATTAATAGTACCCTTAGGATAATTTCCATATCTATCCTTTATTCCTGCTGGCATACCAGTTAATATTTCTATTCCTTCATCAATAGTTTTTACTACGTATATTGAAAATTTTCCCTCTTTTACTGCTTCTATTACTTCATCATTTAACATAAGATTGTTCATATTTTGATGTGGTATCATTACTCCTTCTCCACCCGAAAATCCTTTTTCTTTACATACTTTAAAATATCCTTCAATCTTCTCATTAACACCACCAATAGGTTGAATAACACCTTTTTGGTTTACTGAACCTGTAACTGCTATAGCTTGATTTATTGGCACTTCTGCTAAACTTGATATTAATGCATATAATTCGGTACTTGATGCACTATCTCCATCGATTACACTATAGGACTGCTCGAAGGTTATGCTTGCTGATAAAGATAATGGTTTATTATTGGCATATTTTTCTCCTAAATATCCACTCAATATTAGAACGCCTTTATCATGTAATTTTCCACTTTGCTTTACTTCCCTTTCTATATTTATTATTCCATCTTTACCTACAAATGTCGATACTGTTATTTTGTTTGGTTTTCCAAAAGTATATTGTCCTGTGTTAATTACTGCTAATCCATTTATTTGCCCTACTTCATAACCCGAAGTTTGTATCAATATAGTTTCATCTTTAAATAACTCATGTAATTTCTGCTCATACTTATTATTTCTATAAACTTTTTCTTGTATAGCTTTTTTTACATGTTCTTCTGTTACAATTGAATCTCCTTTAAAATCCGCCCAAGCATCTGCTTCATATAAAATTTCCACTATCTCATTGAATCTAGCAGTTAATTTTCTCTTATCTTCTGCTAGCCTAGAGCTAAATTCAACTATTTTTCCCACCGCTGATTTATCAAATGCCTTTAATTTTTCATCCTTACAATGACATGCTATAAAAGATGCTAGCTTATTTATATTTTGTTTATTTCTCTCCATCTCTATATCAAAATCAGCTCTTATCCTAAAAAGCTTTTTAAAATCATTATCATAATTATAGAGTAGCTGATAAGTATGATAATCACCTATAATCATCACTTTTAAATCTATAGGTATAGGCTCTGGTTTTATAGATTCTACAATCATATTTCCTTGACCTTTGCCTATATTCTCTATTTTAGCTTTCCCTGTATTTAAAGCTCTTTTTAGCCCATGCCATGCGTATGGACTGGTTAGTATATCCTTTGCTTGTATTATTAGATACCCTCCATTAGCCAAATGAATAGCTCCTGGTTTTATTCTAGTATGGTCTGTCTTATTAACCCCTAATTCATTTACGTATTCTATTTGACCAAGTAAATTATAATAGTCAGGATTTGTCTCTTTTATTACAGGTGCACCTTTCTTGTCACTATTATCTATAAACAAATTAACTTCATATCTTTTAAAGAAATCCTTACTTATTTTCCCTTTAGTTAAAAGAAGTTTAGCCTGGTCAGTTTTTTCATTATCTAAAAATTCATTAATATTTTTTATAATATCATCTTCTACTTCATATAAATACTTTTTTATTTGTTTGTTGTCTTCAAATTCATCTATTATTGGCATAACATGTGTATCTACAACTTTTAAAGCTATTTCTTCCTTTAATTGTTTTATCCTATTTCTAGACTGTTCTTCTAGTTGTCTAATTTTTTTAAAGTAATCAAAAGTCTCTCTGCTCAATTTGTTCGAATTTTCCTTAATTTCAGAAATTTCTTCTTCTGTTAAATCTATAATTTCTTTTTCTGTCATCGGATGTCCATTTACAAGGGGAATACTAACTAAATTTCCATCATTTTCTTTAAACATAAATCCATATTCCTTTGCTATCTCATTTAAGTTTTCAATTATCTCTTTAATCTTTTTATCATATTGGCTATAAATAAGATTTTTTTTATTTTCATATTCTTTAGATGTAAAAGCTTTTGGCAAGTCCCTTTTAATCTTACGCACCATATACTCTATTTTCTTTTTAAATACAATTCCTTTACCCGAATTTAAGCTTATCAATTTAGGATTTTCAGGTTTTTCAAAGTTATATACATAGCATAAATCATCTGGTGCATGCTTCTCTCTAGCAAATTCTTTAGCAACTGAATAAGTATAACTGTTTCTACCAGTACCTGTAACTCCAGAAACAAATATATTGTATCCTTTTCTCTTTACTGATAATCCAAACCTCAACGCTTTCATAGCTCTTTCTTGTCCGATAATTTCTCTAGACATTGACAATTGGGCTGTTGTATTAAAATTAAGAATCTCAATATTACACTTTTTCTTTAGTTTATCAAACGGAATTTTTAAATCTTTTCTCATTATAGACACTCCCCTCAAAAGCAAAACACTAAAATCCACTTATTTAATTCCTTATTTTATATTATTCTATAAACATTCTTTCTTTCCTGTGAATTATTGCAAATTACAATAATTACCATAAATAATAAATCCCAAAAAGTCTAAATTTGTTTGTTTTAGACTTTTTGGGACATATTCTAATCTATAATTCCAGCAGATATTTTTATATTATGTTGATGCTTTTCATCCACTTCTCCATCCTTGTGTCTTGTACTATTTAGAAAATGAATATCAAAATGTCCATCCATATTATTGTTCTTTATAAAGTCTAAATTTAAACCTGGACCATAACCTTCACTTCTCCAGCTAGTATAAACACCGCCTTCAGCATTATCATTTCCTGCATGTGGCATTCCTGATGCACTTCCCGCTATGCGTCTACCATTATACTCTACTATTACTGGTCTTCTTAACCAACTAAAGCTTCCACCCCATATTTCCTTTAATTTTTCAGTGTCTTCAGCTGTCAATGTTTCTACATCTGCATGGTTAGCTCCTGCTGTTCGCTTTGCCATAAATGACTTTCCTGTATAAAAGTCAATAACTTTAATAGTAGCTCCAATTGGTATAACATATTGCACCCCATTCCACCAATCTAGGTATTCGCCATACTGGTCTCCTAATGTTTCCATTTCAGCTACGTTGTATACAGGTATTTTTATCTCTTGTCCTATGTATAAAATAGTATTTTCATTAGCATTATTAACTTTCATTAATTCATACATAGGTATTCCATATTGTACACTTAACTTCCAAAAATCGTCTCCTTTCTTTACAATATGGGTTTTATATGTCATATATGATTCAGGTTGTTCTGGTATATTATTTGTTGGCCTGTCTTCTGTAGAGCATACAGATGGTATTTTTAGTTTTTGATCTATATATATTACTGAATACTGATTTAAGTTATTTATTTTTAATAGCTCATTTAATGAAACATTAAATTTTTCACTTATAATCCAAGATGTATCACCAGCTTGTACTTCATAATAAAAAAAGTTTTGAGTTTCAGGTATTTCAATCTGTTGACCAACATAAAGAATTGTACTTTCGTTAGCATTATTCACTTCCATAAGCTTATTAATATCTACGTCATATTTCTGACTTATTTTCCAAAATGTATCCCCTTGTTGTACTTTATAATCCCAAGCAAATGCACTAGTAGATGTACCTATAATAGAAACTGCTAATATACCACTTAATAGTTTTTTCCCAAATTTTTTCATCCTTCTCCTCCTCTTATGTTTTTCCGCACCCTTATAAATTCTTCTATAATATTTATTTTCCTTTATGTAAATATTGGTCAAAAAACCAAAAACACCAGCAAAATGCTGATGTTTGAAATGATTATTCTTTATATCTAGTCTTAAGCTTAACTTTGTCAGGTAACTCTTTTAAATCTGTCTTTACAACAGTATAAGGATATGTTATCACCTGTGCTACTATCTCATCGGGTTTGGGGTCCTCATAAACAGCATATACTATAAGATGTGTTTCATTATCTTTTTCTAATTTCTCTATTTTTTCTACAGCAACAGAATATCCTTCTGTTCTCTTTTCGCCCCTCGTCACTATTATATATATCTCATCTTTAACTTTACACGCTAAAGCTCTTTCTTCAGTTTTATATGAAGGAAGTACTTCTTGTAATTTACTCGGTATTTGGTTTTTACTTACTTCTGTAAAATTCACCGTTTTATCCCCCTCATTAAATAATAGTTTGGGAATAAATATTATTCCTAAAACTATTACTGCTATTACTATAAGTACCCATATCTTTTTCACCTAATACCCCCTTTACCTATTCATATATCAATATAAACATTTCTTATATAATAGTATTCTGGTATTTACATTTTTATGATAGATTTAAGAACAAAATCGGCTAAAGTCGATTTGTTAGTTAGTAGTCCGTTGTTAATAGTTAGTAGCATTTGATTCTGTTCTTAGTTCTCAGGAGGATATTAGAAAGAATTAGGCTATTCGCTGTTTGCCTTTAGCTTTTGGATAATAATTTTACAAATATTCTGTCTTCATTTAAAACTTATATTCAACTTAATTACAACCTATAATGTAAATATGCTTTCTTAGACAATAAAAAAGAGTGGGATTAAGTTCCCACCCTTTAATCTACTTTCTTTTTATAACATTCTTAACTGCTTTTACTAGCTTTTCAGCTGTAAGTCCATATACTTCTAATAACTCATCACCTTTACCTGATTGACCGAAAACATCTTTAACTCCTACTCTTTCCATAGGTACTGGTTGATTTTCTGCAAGTACTTCAGCCACTGCACTTCCTAACCCACCTATGATGTTATGTTCTTCTGCTGTTACAATTGCTCCTGTTTCTTTAGCAGCATTTATAATTATTTCTTTGTCTATTGGCTTAATTGTGTGGATATCTATTACCCTTACATCAATTCCTTCTTCAGCTAATTTATTCCTTGCTTCTAGTGCCTCTGCTACCATAACTCCAGTAGCGATTATTGTTGCATCTTTTCCGTCTTCTAATAATATTCCTTTACCTATCTCAAATTCATAGTTATTTTCATCATGTATTACCGGTACTTTGCTTCTGCCTAATCTAATATAAACAGGTCCATTATATTCTGCTGCTTTTAAAACTGCTTCTTTCGCTTCAACTGCATCAGCAGGATTTATCACAACCATATTAGGGATTGTTCTCATTATACTAATATCCTCTAATGCTTGATGTGAAGCACCATCTTCTCCTACAGTTATGCCTGCATGAGTGGCAGCTATTTTAACATTTAATTTAGGATAAGCTACTGAATTCCTAATTATTTCAAATGCTCTACCAGTAGCAAACATTGCAAATGAACTAGCAAACGGTATTTTACCAGCTGTAGCTAATCCAGCTGCAGTACCTATTAAGTTTTGCTCAGCTATACCTACATTAATAAATCTCTCTGGATACTCCTCTTTAAATTTAGCTGTTTTTGTTGATTTTGATAAATCTGCATCTAATACTACTATGTCTTTATTGTTTTTTCCCAATTCTTTTAAAGCTTCTCCATACGCTTCTCTTGTTGCTATTTTCTTTGTCATTATGCTTCACCTCCAAGCTCATCTAAAGCCTTTTCAGTTTCTTCATCGTTTGGTGCGCTTCCATGCCAACCTACTTTATTTTCCATAAATGATACGCCTTTACCTTTAACTGTATTAGCAATAATTATAGTAGGTCTGTCTTTTACACCCTTACTTTCTTCTATAGCTTTAAAAATCTCTTCAAAGTTATGTCCATCAATTTTTATTACATGCCATCCAAAAGCTTCCCACTTTTTGTCAATAGGTTCAATGTTCATAACTTCTCTATTTTTTCCATCTATTTGTAAACCATTATGGTCTAAGAATACAGTTAAGTTATTTAATCTGTTATGAGCTGCAAACATTGCTGCTTCCCATATCATACCTTCCTGTACTTCCCCATCACCTAAAAGTACATACACTCTATAATCTTTGTTGTCTAATTTACCAGCTAAAGCCATTCCATTTGCTACTGCCAATCCCTGTCCTAAAGAACCTGTTGACATATCAACACCAGGTGTTCCCTTCATATCTGGATGTCCTTGAAGCATTTCTCCAACTTTTCTCAACTTCATTAATTCTTCCTTTTGAAAATATCCCTTTTCTGCTAATGCTGCATATAAAACAGGTGCTCCATGGCCTTTAGATAAAACAAACCTGTCTCTATCTTCCCAATTAGGATTTTGAGGGTCTATTTTCATTTCTTTAAAATATAATGCTGTTACTATTTCACAAGCTGATAATGACCCTCCTGGATGACCTGAACTAGCAGCATTTATCATTTTGATTATGTCTTTTCTCAATGTGTTTGCAATCTTTTTAAGTTCTTGATGCTTTTCCATTCTTTTCCCTCCTAAGTACTTTTTATTTCTTTAAATCCTTCACCTAAAACCTCATGTATATCAGTAATCATAACAAAAGCCTTTTCATCTACTTCATGTACTATCTCCTTTAATTTTGTGATTTGTGACCTGTTTACTACACATAATAAAACGTCCCTATCCTTGCCAGTATACATTCCTTTTCCTCTAAGTACCGTTACACCTCTTTTTAACTCATCTAATATAATTTCCCCTAATTCCTCTGGAGTATTAGAAATTATTAAAAATGCTTTAGCATAACCTAAACCTTCTAAAATCAAATCTATTACTTTAACTAAAATATATAAAGCTATAATCGAATAAAGTGAAGTTTCTATTTTCTTATCAACTACACCTGCAATTACAACCACACAAAGGTCTATTATCATCATTAGAGTTGCTGTACTAAGACCTGGAAAGTATTTATTTAATATTGCTCCTGCTAAATCTGTACCTCCAGTAGTACCTCCAAATTTAAAAACTATACCTAACCCCAATCCTATAAGTACACCACCAAAAACTGCAGCTAAAAGTAAATCTTCTGTTAAGTTGGATTGTGGCAATATCCTTATGAAAAAAGATAATGCAAATGTAGCATAAAGAGTTTTAGCTCCAAAGGCTTTTCCTAAAATTAAAACTCCAGCTATAAATAAAGGAATATTAATAGCTAAGTTTGTAATATCAATAGGAATGTTAAGTATTTTCTTTATTACTATAGCTAAACCTGTTACTCCACCAGGAGCAATAGTATTTGGCTCTAATAACATATTCAATGAAATTGCCATAATCACTGTTCCTATTGTTATACCCAAATATTCAATTAAATAATTATACCACCTTTTATTGATATCTAGCATTTTTACCTCCTCCTCTCCTGAGTTTATTTTTACTTTATAGTTTATTCAACAATATTATTTTTTGAAAAAAGTACTTTTAATGCAAATAACGGTAATACTGCTTGTCTTTTAACTCTTCTTGGCTCCTTAATTAATCTGTATAGCCACTCTAATCCAAGTTTTTGATATATCATCGGAGCTCTTTTGACTCTACCTGCTAATACATCAAGCGTTCCGCCATTACCAATTATTAGTTTAGTATTTAAATCATGCTTGTTATTATGAATCCATATTTCTTGCTTAGGTGCTCCAAAACCTACAAACAAAATATCTGGATTTACGCTATTTATTTGCTCTATAACTTTCTTTTCCTCATCATGTCCTTTATACCCTATATGAGTTCCTTTAAAATAACCATGATGATAACCAGCTATTTTTATATTAGGATATTTTTTCTTTATTTTTTCACTAGCCTCTTTAGCTACTCCTTGTTTTCCTCCTAATAAAAATAACTTATAGCCGTTCTTATTTGCTATCTCAAGTAATTTAATAGATAAATCATATCCTGTTACCCGCTCTGCGAGAGGCTTTTTCTTAATTCTCGATGCATATACTAATCCAATACCGTCGGGAACTATTAAATCTCCATCATTCAATATTCTCTTTAGTTTGTTATCTTTTTTGGCAGCCATTACTATTTCTGTATTAGGAGTATATATAACATTCGTATCATTTTGTTTTAAATATCCTTTCGCTTCTCTTTCAGCAGAATTTAATGTTACTTTATCCACTCTAACTCCCATTATTTTTATGCTTTGTACCATTTTATCACCTACTTTTGAGTAAGTCTAAAGCCATACTTACATTATCATATGCCTTTGCTTTTAGTTTATCTCTTACTTCATTTAATCTACTCTTAAATTGACTCCTATTTTTCCATATTTCATCAATCATTGTACACAATTCAACTAGCTCTAAATTGTTTATATCAATTTTAGTATCTATTCCAAGTAAATTCAAAAAACCTTCAACCTTAGGGTCATATACCAAACCTATCATTGGAATAGCCTGCGTTGCTGCATATATTAAAGAGTGAAGCCTCATAGCAATTATCAAATCTAATTTCCCAATTATACCCATCATATCTTCAACACTATATTTATTTCTTAATATATAACAATTATCCTGAATTAACTCAATAATATCTTCTCCTATTTCTAAATCATCCGGATAATGCATAGGTATAATTACAACATTAATGTTCAAATTCCTTGTTAAATAGTCTATCGTTTTTGATATTACTTTCTTAATATTCTTATCATCTTTCCAACACCTTACATTGACGCCTATTAAAGGCTTATCTAATGGAATTCCTTCTATGTTGAAGATATGTTTTATTCTTTCTTCACTTGAATGTTCTAATGTAAATACAGGGTCTGAAGTAACATAAATATTCTTATTCTTAACTCCTAATTTTTCCAGAGTTTCTTTAGACTTATAATCTCTAAGTGTTATTAAATCCACTTTATTTAATAATTTCTTTGTTAGATATTTATTTACTCTTTTTTTAATTGGCCCTATTCCGTTTGCATAAACCATTACAGGCTTTTTAAATAGCTTTGCAATGAAAATAACTGTAAGATAATAAATTATAGCCCTAGTGCTTGTTACATCCTGTAACAAGCTCCCGCCGCCACTAATGAGCATATCTGTACTATATAATTCATTTATTACATTTATGATGTTAAATCTGTCTACTGCTTGTATGTTATATGTTTGCTTTGTGCTAGATGCATTCTTTGAAAGTGCAGTTATAGTAATATTATTTGATTTGTTTTTTAAATCTTTTACAATTGCTTTTAAAATTGCATCATCACCACTATTATCAAAACCATAGTATCCTGAAATTGTGACTCTTTTATTTTCTCCCATACATTTACCCCTTTTGTCAAATATTAAGTGACTCGGTTTTCTTTGCTAGATATATTTAAAATAACTAAAATGAAAGAAATGATGGTCCAAAATGTTATAATTATCCTTGGTAAATAAAGTATATTTTCTACTAATCCATGAAACAGTATTGAAGACAAACTTGCCAATAATCCAGCAGTAATTACCTTCAAGTACTTATTGTCGGTTTTTCTATAACTCATCAAAGAATATTTATATATGATAAACAACATTATTATAAATATAATAAATCCTCCGATTCCAACTTCTGCTAATGTTTCCAAATACGTATTGTGAGCATGATAAACATTCATCGTTCTTATATACTTAACATAAGTTTCTTTAAAAGGGATGTATCCAAATCCAACCCCTGAAACCCAATTGTCTCTAATAATGTCAAGGGTTATATCCCACACTTTTATTCTATATGCATTGGAAGAATCTCTTAAGTTACCTATTGTTAATATTCGATTAATAATAGCGCTCGGCATGATAAATATCGAAAGTAATCCAGCTGGAATCAACGAAATCAATAGTTTTTTCTCAACTAATATTACAAACACAAATATACCGAAAGCGAAGCCGAGCCAACCACCTCTTGAAAATGTAAATATTAAAGTAGCTATTAATATCAGCGTTGTTGCTAAAAATACTATCTTCTTAAATATTTTCTTTGTTACCCAAAATAATGATAGTGAAATTGGTGTAATCATAATTAAATATTCAGCTAAAATATTAGGATTACCAAAAACCGAAAATACTCTTGTCTTTAAATCAGGATTATTAGCTACGTCAACCCAAGCATCATCTACCTTTACTCCTACCTTGTACTGATATAGCCCATATAATGCTACTATAGTTGCAGTAAATACCGTTGTGGTCAAAATAGCATTTAACTGATTCTCTGTTTTTATACTATTAACTATTACATATATAAAACTTATAGCTATTATGTGAATTACTAAATCTCTCAAACTTCCTTGTAGGTTATACGAAGTAATAGTTGTTATTATAAATACAATAGCCAATAGTAATATGGGTATATCTACAAAACTTTTTCTTAAAAAGTAATCTTCTTTATATAGTAACTTAATAAAAAATGTAAATACTACAAATGCTATAAATAATAAAGATATTATTTTAGGTGCAAAAGGTAGTATAATTATTGCAGCTAGTATTCCTAGGTTTAAATTGAATGTTTGTTGTCCTTCCATTTTATCTACATTAAATATATAATCTAGAAATTTAGTAAACCAACTACCTTTTATGATTCTAATAGTATATATCTGTATTTTAGAGATGCTATGGACTAGTTTATATACAAAACTATATTTCATGTATTTTTTTATGATTTTCCTTATTAGATCAATTAAATTTTTTGATAAATCAACTACATATTCATAAACTTTGTATACAAAGCTGTTTTCAATCACACTTTTATCTTTAGTTAGAAAATTAAATATCAATGAACCCCTTAATAAAAACATAAATATACTATATATTCTATATAAAACTCTATTTATTAAGCTTCTTTTATAACATCTTTCTGTGTATCTCCAAAGCTTTATTATAAAATTTAAAGTTAAGCTTTCGTGCATATAATCATCTCCTAATACTACTTAACTTCTATTCCTAAAACTGTAGAAAATACTGCAACGTTTTTGTTTTTAAGTCTATACTGAGTACCTATTCTTGTATGCTCTCCACCTATTATTGTAACCTGGTCTGTAATTGTAGCGCTAGATTCTACGGTAAGAATAACTCTATACTTATTTGGTACATCTGCTAATACTATTTTTCCGTCACTAGTAGGAACTTCTTCTTTATAGTTTTCAACTTTTTTATCTACTATCTTACCAAAAAGATTTCCTCTATCATAGTGATATAAGAAATCCCCAACTTTTATTCCATCTACAGTTGGCTTTCTCACACCTGAAATTTCAACTTTAACTACTACATTTTCGCTTTTGTTAACTACTTGGGGTTGGGAATTTAATACCTTATATCCACCGCCTACTACTAATAATATTAATATTAGTAATACAGTTAAATCTATAACATTGATGATACCAAATACTTTTCCTTTGTCATCTATTAATTTCATTTTATTACCTCCTGTTTCTTAATGTTTTTATATATATCATAATGATTTGAAGCCATGTTTTCTAATGAAAATTCTTCTTCAACTTTTTTATATAATTTCTCACCCATTTGCCTAGCTTCTGTTATGTTTTCTACCATTAAATTTAAATATTTTGTTAATTCTTTAGCACTACCTATATTAAATAGATATCCATTTACACCGTGCTCAACTAAATCCCCTATTCCTCCAACATTCGTACTAATCACTGGTTTTTTTAACCTAGCACCTTCTAAAATAACATAAGGAAAACTTTCACTCTTTGAAGTGAGAACATTTATATCAATTGCATTGAAAAAAGAATAAGGTTCTTTCACAAAACCTAAAAAATGTACTTTATTTTCTATTCCTAAGTCTCTACTCATTTTAATTAACCTTTCTCTTTCGTATCCATCACCAGCTATTAAAAAAATAACATCATCTCTATTTTTTAATATACTATATGCTGCTTGCAAAAAAACTTCATGGTTTTTTACTAAATCTAATCTTCCCATAATACCAACTATCTTTTTATTTTTATATCCAATATTATAATTACCTAAAAACTCTTCTTTTGATGTTATCATTAATTCGTTTTTTAAATCAATACCATTATATACAGTAAATATCTTCTTTTCCTTAAACCCTCTATTTATCAGCATATTCTTAAAATTACTTGAAATCGCAATATAGTAATCAAAAAATCTTAGGGACATGGAGTTTATCGATGTATAAACTATCCTTTTATAAAAGCTGTCTTTAAAATCTAACCTATAGTCGCTATGAATAGTTGTTATAAAGGGTTTATTAATAAGTCTTTTCAATAAAACCCCTACAAAATTAGCTCTTGCTCCATGACAATGAACTATATCATAATTTTCTTCATATATTTTATTTTTTAATTGCTTAATAATAGAAAGGTCATATCTTTTGTCCTGTTTTATTACTTCAATATCTATACCTAATTGTTTACCTTCTCTGTAGAATTCGTCTTCAATAAAACACACAAGCTTTACTTGTAAATATTTACTCAATTCTTTTACTAAAGATAATACATGAGTTTTAGCTCCGCCTGTATCTCCGCCACTAATCAAGTGAAGTATCTTCATTTAAATTTTGCTCTTGTGAGCAGTTCCTCCCTTCAATCTTTTATTATAGCTTTATCAATAAACCTATATAATTATAACATATTAGCTTTTTTCTTTCTATCATAAAAGAAGGCAGTTTTTACCTGCCTTCTAATTTTATATTATTTAATTTCATACTTACCTCTAACCATAAATATTGCATATTCTTCTACATATACCCCTCTGCCATCACTTCTTGGAATTATAAGTAAGTGGTTTGGAGGTATATCTTGGTCCATTTTTATGTCTATAGCTCCTGTAACATCTGATAATCCTCCAAGTTCTCCTGCAATAGCTTTAGCTTTTCCACCTCTCAAAATTATCTCAGTACCAGCTTGTCCTATTAGCTTTTGTCCATTTCTCAACTCAACTACCTCTAAACCAACTGAAGCACAATCTGAATGTGAAGTTGTATTCTCCTGTTGAAGCTTTTCTTCTAACTTATCAATTCTATCTTTTAATTGCTCATTTTCCTCTAAAATGCTATTAATTTGATCTGAATTCGTTGCTGTTATTTCAGTAACTTCAGTAATTCTCTGTTCAATATAATATTTTAATTGTTCTATTCTTTTCTCAACATAACTTAAAGTAACTAATGGGTCACTTTCAGAACCTGGTTCAGTTACATCTGCTAATGCTATACCGTATGATAGTACTAATATTGCGCCGATAAATACCAAAGAGATAGCCTTCTTATTTTGCCAAATTCTTTTCATATTACTTACCCTCCTAGTTTTATTATACACTACTAGATATATTCGACTTAAATTTAAATTTTCCTGTCGTAATATAAACATTTTTATATTTCCCTGGAAATAATTTCGACAGTAAAAAGGCAGTAAGCTACTTTTAAGCTATAAGTACGTAATAGTTAATACTAGAGTGAAAGCTAAAAAAACAAAGTCGGCTTCATCGATTTGTTAGTTAGTAGTTCGTTGTTAGTAGTTAGTAGCATTTATTCAGTTCTTAGTTCTCGGCTCTTAGGTCTTAGGAGAGCATCAAAAAGGATTAGACTTTTCGTTGTTCGATAATAATTCTATAAATATTTTTCTACCTTTCATACCTATATTTAACTTAATTACAAGCTATACAGTAAATATACTTACCTACATAAAAATAAAGGCCTGGAGGTTTCCATGCCTTTTTCTTAAAAATCTATAAGCCCTAAGCTTATTTTTAAGCACTCGTTAACGTTTTCCATCATTTCTTCATCGAAATGCCCCACTTTTTCTCTTAACCGCTTCTTATCTATAGTTCGTATCTGCTCTAAAAGCACAACTGAATCCTTAGGTAGACCATAATCTAAAGCGCTTATTTCTATGTGAGTAGGTAATTTAGCTTTATTAATCTGAGATGTAATAGCAGATACAATAACAGTAGGACTATATTTATTTCCTATATCATTCTGTATGACTAATACTGGTCTTACTCCACCTTGTTCTGAACCTATAACGGGGCTTAAATCTGCATAAAATATATCTCCTCTCTTCACAATCAAATTATTCACACCCCGTCAACTTAGATTCGTAGTTATATAACTCTTCTATATCTTCATCTATTCCCATCTCTGCTAATCCTAAATTTATTTTACTCATTTCTTTATATCCAGATTTCATTTTTTCACGAAGTTGTACTTTTTTTCTTTCTCTTATATAAAGTTTCATGGCCTCCCTTATAAACTCACTTCTATTTTTCTTTTCCATATCAACAATTCCGTCAATTTCTCTTAACAAAGTATCAGGTAAACTAATCATTATCCTCTTAGTTTCGGCCATCAGAGCACCTCCAGGTGATAATAATACTGTTTCATATATAATAAATATGATATCTATAACTATTATATTCTTATATACCGTAGTATATACTAGATTATATATATATTTTGTATATGTGTCAATAAATAGAGAATATCCATCTTTTGTGAATTTTTTACTCCTCAAGATAATCTTTGATATGTACTATATCCCCTTGTTTTATATAAACCCTCGGTACTCGTCTACTTACCATACATACAATTTCATAGTTTATAGTTTCAAGTTTTTCTGCTACTTCATCAATATGTGGACTATTATTATATCCATCCCCAAAAAGTATTACTTCATCCCCTACTTTAATATCTTTAATCGATGAAACGTCTATCATGCACTGGTCCATACAAATTCTACCTATTACTGGCACTTTATAACCTTTTATTCCTACTTCTGCTTTATTGGTAAGTATTCTTGTATAACCATCTGCATATCCTATTGGTAAAGTTCCAATTTTACTTTCTTTTTCAGTAATATAAACATGTCCGTAACTAATACCAGTTCCCTTTTCTACTTCTTTAATATGTGAAATTTTAGCCTTTAAAGTCATAGCCGGCTTTAATCGAACCGCTTTTTTATTTACTTCGTTGGATGGATATAAGCCATATAGCATTATACCAGCTCTTACCATATCTAAATTATACTGTGGTAAATCTATTATTGCTGCACTATTAGATATATGCTTTATCGGTATATTAATATTTTTGCTTTCAAGCTCTTGAATTATCCACTTAAATTTTTTGTATTGCTCATTTGTTGCTGATTTATCTCTTTCATCAGCCTTTGCAAAATGTGAAAATATACCTTCTATTTTTATTCCAGATAATTTTGCTATTTTAACAATATCTTCAACTGAAGACTTATTAGGTACAAAACCTAATCTACTCATTCCTGTATCAATTTTAACATGAATTTTTCCTACTTTACCTACTTTATGTGCTGCTTTAGAAATATTTATCCCCTGTTCATAAGTGTAAATCGTCTGAGTTATATCATTTTCTATTACCTTTTCAAACTGAGAATCTGGAGTATAGCCTAAAATTAATATTGGAGCATTAATACCTTCTTTTCTTAGTTCCAAAGCTTCAGAAAGTGTTGCTACCGCTAGCCTATCAGCTCCATTATTTAAAAAAGTTTTTGCTGCTATAGCTGCACCATGTCCATAGCCATCAGCTTTTACTACAGCTGTAATCAAAGTATCTTCCTTAGTTACTCTCCTTACTTCCCTAATATTATGTGCCAAATTGTCAAGATTTATCTCAGCCCAAACAGGCCTTATGTTTTGTAATGACTTCACTTTCCAACTCCCCCTTAGTTCAGTGCATTATATATTGTTTAATATTTTTTTTGTAGCCTCAATATTAAACTCTTCATCCTTAATATCTACATTATGCTTAAAGTTACTATACTTAACCTTAACTGAAGCTTTGCCATCTTTATCGTAAATTATCAGCTGATAAGGAGTAAAGGTTTCTTTATCAACCCAAAGCTTCTCCTTATATCTATATTTATTATTCCCTGGTATATCAGCAGTTAAAGTCAAATATTGAGCATCTTTAATGTTTTCGGCAGATATCCGTATATCTTCATTTGTTACAAACAGCTTTAAAAAGTATCCAATGAAGATATTTTGCTCAGCTGAACCTTTAAAATCTTTTATAAGCATTGATTGATTTATTTGAGGATGGTATATCCAAGCCTGTTTACCATCATATACAGTAATACACCCTCCACTTTCCTCTGGTTCTATTACTTGAATAATATATCGATTAGGTCTTTTAAATATGTGTCTTAGTTTATAGGTTTTTTCACTTTTGTTGCCCACAACAGTGATATTTGCTATAGTACTGTATGATTCCATCTTACTGAGCTTCTTTTGCATTTTATAGAAAATTTCTTCATCGGTTGGTTCTTCACATGCAACTGTTAACAAAATAGTAAAAATCATTAAACCAACCAAAATTTTTCTCATTTACTATAATTCATCCCCTTTTTTTCAAATTAATAATTATTATATATCTAAAAAACTTTATTACTTTCCGACCAATTTTTTAATAGAGTATGGTATTTTCTCTAAAATATCAGTAGCTATTATTCCATATTGCCCTTTTTCGTATGATGCCAAATCCCCTGCTAATCCATGAATATATACCCCTGCAATTGCAGCTTTTAAAGGTTCTATTCCTTGACCTATAAAACTTGAAATTACTCCTGTTAAAACATCTCCACTACCTGCCGTTGCCATTCCTGGATTCCCTGTCATATTGATGAAAATTTCTCCTTCTTTACTAGCTACAATTGTATTGGCACCTTTAAGAACAGTTATTACTCCATACTTTTTAGATGTCAACCTAGCATATTTAACTCTATTATCTTGTATTTCTTGTATGCTTATATTTAATAACCTTGAAAGTTCCCCTGGATGAGGAGTTATAATCGTAGGATATTTTCTTTTTTCTAAAACCTGTGTCATTTTTGATACACAATTTATCCCATCTGCATCTAATACTATTGGTTTGTTAAAGCTTGCAAGTAGTTTATTTACCAGCTTTATTCTTTCTTCGTCTACACCCAAGCCAGGTCCTAATGCTATCACATCTGCTATAGAAGCAACATCTTGTATTTCATCAAAACTTGCACTATTAAAATAACCTTTGTTTAAATCTTCAACTGGTTTTATAATTGTTTCAGTAGCCTTAATCTCCATTATTTCATAAAGAGAATTGGGAACTAGTGTATATACTAATCCACTACCACTTCTCAACGAAGCCATAGATGTTAAATATGATGCTCCTAACATGCCTTTGCATCCAGCAAGCACACTAACTCTTCCATACGTCCCCTTATGACTTTGATTCTTTCTTTCTGGTATTATCGACTTAACAAGTCTATCATCTATTGGTTTTAAATTAAAAAATTTATTTTTGTCTTCTTGTTTTATCTGGTTGTGTTTGTTTATCACCTTATTATTATCACATATTGCAAATGCTAATGCATATTTTTCAATGTGAGTTATAGATATATGTATATTTTCAATCCCTTTTTCTTCAGCTAACTTTTTAGCGTTACCGTTAAGTTCAACATATGGTTTTCCAAAGGAATCATGCAATATTTCTATATCTTTCCACTTAAAATCCCTAATTCCGCTTCCTAATGACTTACTTACCGCTTCTTTGGCTGCAAACATGCCTGCTATTGTATGTATGTTTTCTTTTCTAGACTTGATATATTTTTTCTCTTTATCACTATATATTCTATTTATAAAACTTTTCTGTCTTTTCAGAATTTTTTTGATTCTATCCGTTTCTATTATATCTATTCCATTCCCTATTATCATTATTCCACCTCTTATTTTAAAGCTCTTAGTTAACCTTATACCATTTTCCCCACAAAGAACAAATAAGCCTTATTTCTAAGGCCTAATTTATATTAGAAAAAATCAAATATACTTTTATTAATAGGTATACCAAACCAATCGGCTAAAACTTTTACAAATTCAATAAGAAAATAAATAACAGAAACTAAAAAAAATGCTACTACAATTAATTTTATAATCCCAAAAAATTTTTCTCCAATTTTTATTTCTTTTTTAAATAATGAAAAAATGTATTTGACCAACTTTGTAAACACTTCAAAAAATATCTCTGCTCCAGTAATTATTAAAATCAGAAGCATTAAAGCTTTCATGCCCATCAAAATCTTCTCCTTATAACTTAAACTATGTATATATGATATCATAAATCTATTAATTTTTCATATTCCTTAGAGTAGATTATTGTCCAACCGCTCCATTTCCTTGCTTCCTAATATGCCGTGTAAGAATTTGTAAGTTAAGTTTATACTTTCTTCGTAATCGTGCTTTTGCTCTATTAACCCTCTAAGTTCATTTTTTAAAGACTCTATTTCTTGTGTCACTGACGTAAGATTTTTTTGCTTAGTTCTAAGTTCTTTATAAGCATACTTTATCGTTGCCTTTAGAAGCTGAAAATTGGCTTCTCTTATTTTTTTGGGCAATGTCTCTGTTTTAAAAGTTAATTCATCTAGCTCATCATTCATCTCTAATAACCTTTGTTTACATTCTTGTAAAATATCTAATCTCTCATTTTTCTTTTCACTATTAGCTTGATGAGATATTTCTAAAATCTTATCCATAAGTTTTTTCTTTTTTATCTTTAATGCACGCAAATCTTTATTTGTAAATTCCTGTTCCTTCAAAAGGCTTTCTAACTGTTCTTTACACGTAATCAAATTTTTATCATTAACATTTCTAAATAATTGTTTCCATGTATTATCTTGAACAAGTAATGGTACTTTGTTTTTTAATAATATACTGTAGTCAATATCAATACTATAATCTTTAGAAAACATTTCTATCACCTCTAGGACGATTATACTACAAACAAATCATGCAAGTAATAGGTTAAAATTACTATAATGTTATATTGTTTTCATATGCTCTTTATTATTTTACAATAAATTTAATAAAAATTTCTACCAAAATAATGTAAAAAATTCTTCTATTTTTAAAAATGATTCTCAAGGTTAACTTTTTTCAAACACATAGCGGAAATTATATTTTATCCAAAGTTTAAAAAATTTGATTTCAATTTCAAATACTTGGCAAATGATTAATAATAGTCACATGTACATACATAAAAAAGTAATATATTAATAGCAACGATTTAGGAGTGATTAAATGGTAGACAATAAGCAGAAAAATAGAAAGTACATAGATGAAATGCTTAAAGAAATAGAGAAAAGATTAAGTATATTAAAAAGAGCTAGTAATAACTTAGAAATTAAGAATCAATATATATTACAGACCTTGGAAAATTCATTTAACTTAATGAAAGAAATAAATGAGGCTATAAACAAACATAAAATTAACTCAAATGAACAAGTCTCTGAATCTGATAATATAGATATAATTATAGAAACCATTTCTAAAAAAATAGATGAAACACAAATCGAAGATAATATCAATTTAAAAAATCAACTAAAAAAGATAAAAGCTATTTACGAAATACTAAAAGAATAAAAAAGAAGAATAAAAAAGGGGCCATAATATGGCCACCTTTTGGGTACTAACATTAATTCGTTTTAATATTTATTTTGTTACTAAAATAACTGATGCTATTTCTTTATCAACAGCCACTTGAGTATAACCTACCTGAAAAACATACGAAGGAAATGTTTGTATAATTTTTACGTTCATTCCTGGCAAAATTCCCATTGACATAAGTTTTCTTAAGATGCTTTTATCGTTAGTATTTAACTCAGCAATAACCCCTTCTTCTCCTTTTTTTAACTCTGTTATATTTACTCTATCAGTTCTTACCATTTTTTCTACCCCACTTCTTGATTAATTGAATAAATTTAGGTTCCTTCGGTATTTCAAAACCACAATTAGGACATTTATATTTATTACAAGCCTTACTCATCGGACAACTTTTACATCCTTTCGCAGCTTCATCTTCATTAAATTCATAACCACAAAAACTACACTTTATCATAATAACACTCCTAAACTAATAAGCAACCAATTAAGAACAAAGCCTGCTGCAAATGAAAATACAAGAATAAATAATCCCATAGCAAAAGCAGTTTTAGCTCCTCTTTCTTTTATCATCATAGCAAATTGTGCAACACAAGGAACAAATAAAGTTAATGTAGCCGCTGCTACTACTAATTGTCTAGGAGATAAAACCCCTGTCTTTTGTAAGTCAAATAATCCCGCTGCTCCGTAATCTCTTCTAAAGAATCCAAATAAAAATACTTCAGCAGTTTCACTTGGTAGGCCTATTAAATTAACTAAAGGCTCTATCAAACTTATTAATAATTGAAATAATCCAGTTATATGTCCAAACCATATTAACACACTTGCAAACACAAATAAAGGAATTACCTCTATCAAATACCACTGCATTCTAGCATAAGTTTTAGAAAGTACATTCGTTAGCTTAGGTAATCTAAGAGGTGGTACTTCCATATAAAAGCTTGGTTTTTTTCCAGGCATTACTTTTGCTGTTAAATATCCAATGAATAAAAATACTACTACCATAAATAACATCCATACCAATAATGCTTTAGGAATGCCTGATAATAGTGATAATATAACTCCCAACTGTGCTGAACATGGAATTGCTAAAGCTAATAATAAGGTTGAAATTATTCTTTCTCTTTTCGTTTCTAATGTTCTACTTACCATTGTAGCCATAGTATCGCATCCGAAACCTAAAACCATAGGTATAACAGCTCGTCCATTTAATCCTATCTTTTTAAATACTCTATCAACCAACATTGCTAATCTTGGTAAATAACCACTGTCTTCGATAATAGAAAACATAAAGAAAAATGCACCTACTATTGGTAATACTATAGCAATTGCATATCTAAAACCTAATGTTAAGATACCATAATCATTAGCTAATAAATCCTGAAGCCATTTCCAAGGAATAAATGTATTAACTGTATTGTTTATCCATGGATTGATATACCCTTCAAAAATATTAGCTTCTAAAAAATCCACAACTGTTCCTGCACCAAAAACACCTACAAATTTATATAATCCAAAATAAACAACTAGCAATAATATAGGTATTCCAGTTATCGGATTCATAGTTAGGCGATTAAGTACATCAGAAATATTTTTACTACCTTTCTCTTCCTTAGTAACAACTCTATTTGTCAACTTTTCAATAGATTTTTGTCTCCATACAGATATTACATAGTTGAGAGGCCTATCATAATGTTGTTTTGTTGCCTCTATAATATCATTTATTTTATTATAATTAATTCCTTCTTCTTTTTTTACTTTTTCAATTATATCTTCGTCTTCTTGTAATAATAAAAGAGCTACAGCTCTTTTTGAAAGCATATATTCACCAGTTAAAATGTTAACAATTTTTCTTATTGAATTCTCAATAATATCGTCATAGGTAATATTAAAGCTATTTGATACGCTAAGCTGCTTTGACATATTTATCTACCCTCTCTTTTAGTTGTTCTATTCCTTTATTCAATGCTGCAATAGTTGATATTACAGGTATACCTAACTCTCTCTCTAATTGTTCAATATTTATTTTAAGTCCCATTCTTTCAGCTTCATCCATTATATTAAGTACTAATATTACTGGCATACCACCTTCTATTAATTGCATTGTCAATGGTAACATTCTTTGTATGTTTTTAGCATCAATAACATGTATTACAGCCTTTGGCCTTTCTCTAAATAATAAATCTCTAGTAACTTTTTCTTCTTCTGTTATACACATAAGAGAATAAAGTCCAGGTGTATCAATTATTTCATATTCCTCATTACCAATTCTCCCTCTACCTCTAGAAACTTCAACAGTAGTTCCAGGGTAATTAGATACAGTTACATAAGCACCAGTTAATATATTAAATAAAACACTTTTGCCTACATTAGGGCTACCTACAAGAGCTATTTTTTCTAAACCTTCAGTGTTTTGAACAACTTCTCCGTCGTGCTCTGAAATACCTAGCAACACATTAAATAATTTTTGATACCATTTTCTATTCATAGAACAACATTTTGATGACATTTTTAAGCCTCCTCTAAATGTATTGATAACAATTCTCAATTTCTCTTATAAAATATACTCTCAGCAGGACTTTAAAACCTTTGAGAGAAAACAAGAGTTATATATGATAGCCATTAACATTCATATAATTGAAAATTCTTCTCAATTAAAATATACATGATAATAATTCTCATTTCAAGTTATGTTTAATATATTTTAAAGCTTTTCTTATATGTGGTTATTATTGAATTAATTATATTATTTTCTCACAAGATAGAAAGTTGACAATATATATTTAATAATAGATAATAATAAAGAGTCATTTTGGCTTCGGGCGGTATTATAATTTAAGGAGGAAGATATTATATGAGTAAAGTGACTTTAATAGACCATCCACTAATTCAACACAAACTTACCTTATTAAGGGATAAGAAGACTGGAGCTAAAGATTTTAGAGAGCTTGTTAACGAAATAGCAATGCTTATGGGTTATGAAGTAACTCGAGACTTCCAGCTAGAAAATGTTGAGATTGAAACGCCAATATGTAAAGCAACTGGGAAAATGTTAACTGGTAAAAAAGTTGCCATAGTACCAATTTTAAGAGCTGGCCTAGGAATGGTAGATGGAATGTTAAAACTTATTCCAGCAGCTAAGGTTGGACATATAGGGCTTTACAGAAATGAAGAAACTTTAAAACCAGTAGAGTACTATTGTAAGTTGCCTCAAGACATAGCTGAAAGAGAAGTAATTATTACAGAACCGATGTTAGCTACTGGAGGTTCATCATCAGATGCCATTACTTTACTTAAGAAAAGAGGAGCTAAAAATATTAGATTAATGTGCTTAGTTTGCTCAAAACAAGGTCTTGAAGTCGTAACTAATGAACATCCTGACGTAGATATTTATACAGCTGCAATAGATGAAAAATTAAATGAACACGGATACATTGTTCCAGGCCTAGGAGATGCCGGAGATAGACTATTCGGAACAAAATAAGTCTTAAAGCGGTCTACTATGATAGACCGCTTTTTATTATGTTAGTTATAATCAATTTTAATTTAATTCATTATCTTCTTCTATATCGTTATCTTCCTTCAAGGATGACATTTCATTCTGTAAATCTTTCACAGTATTCATTAAACTTTCAAACATTTCTCTATTTTGCTGTCTTTCTGCTTGCAATTCATTTACTAGCTGTTGAACAATATGTGAATTTTTAAGTTCTATTCCTTCATTTTTATCCATTGGTTTTTTCATGTTATTAATTACATTAGACATCTTTTTCTTACCTTCATCTACAGCATTTGAAGCAGCTTCTCCTGCTAATAATGCACCTTGCATACCCTTTACTGTTACTTCTCTTGCCCCTTTCTTAATTGTAGGACCAAACAAGTAACTAAGAGCTGCAATCCCTACACCTATAACAAAACTTTGTGTTCCAAATGGCTTTAATATTTTCATTATTTCCCTCCTATCTTCCAAACATTATAGCTTTAGTAACTGTTTTAATTAAATCCTTTTCATTATTTTTTTCGCTTAATTTTATAGCATCTCTCATAAATTGTCTTATAAAATTACTCCATATTTTTATTGTTTCTTTCTTTTCATCTGGATGAGAACTTATATATTGAAAGCTTTCATCTAGATTATTAATTAAAATACTGTAAGCTTCTTTTAATTTTTCCTCTATTACTTCTTTTTCTTCCAATCCTATCACCTACCTAAACATAATGTGCTTTATACTTTAGAAGTCTTCCCGAGTTATAATATATAAAACTCTTATTTAAGTTAGACAATATCCAGGTCCAAATAGGTGTTAATACTCCAGCTATTGATAAAATAACACCAGCGATATTTGTCCAAATTGATACAATCTGACTTTGATATATGTTCTCCATAGTAAATTTAGCTTCATCAATAGTTTCTCCTATTCTATTTGAATTATTAGAGTTAATTATTACATCTGCATCTGTATTTCTTAAGTACTTAATATTTTCTGTGGAACTTACTCTTATGTCAAGACAACTTCCTATATTAAAATCTTCTCTTTCTCCTTCATGGATATAAGCTATAGAATTTTTTCGTGAGTTATTAATCAATTTTACTAAATCATTTCGTTTTACACATTTAACTCCTATTTTTTTAGAGTCGTATTCTTGAGCATCACTTGTTACTACTTTAATATCTAAAATTCCTCTATATCTTAAATCTTCAACTAAGTCCTCAAATATTTTTTCATTTGCAATATCTTGGTCTAAAATTACACTCTCAACATTCGACAGTTTTTCAATTGCATCCATTTTTTTTATCAATACCTTATTTTTCAAGTTGCTGTGAAATGTCGTAATACTTGTTAATATTGTAGCTAAATGCACTGGATTATAGTAAGTTAAAATTAAAATAGAAATTAAAGATAAAAGATTTTTATTTAACAAGTAAGTTATAGCTCCTGCTGAAATAGCTACTGGAACAAAAAACTTGTTAATTTTTTCAACCCTTTTTTGTGAATCCATTTTATCAAAACTGTAATAATCAATTCCTTTGAATTCCTCTAAATTTTCTAGCCTATTATTTTTATTATGTAATCTTACTTTCTTATCTAAATTTCTTGCTAGTAATTTATCTATAAGCTTTCCTAAATATCCTAAGCTTATTACAGTTAAAGCTAAACTCCCTTCTCCGAGCAATACAAAAGTAAGAAAGCTACCTACCATTATAAACTTATATCTAATTTTACTAACCTTATTTATTTTTTTATTTAATTTTGCTTTAAATGTTGTATGTGCTCTTTGTATTAAGTTCTTATACTCAACAGCTTTTTGTACTATATTTATTAATTCTTTAACTGAAAACTCTCTGCAATCATAAATAATCAAAATATTAGATGTATAAACATTCGCTTCAACTCTATATACTTGTCTTAGTTTTACAATTTCCTCTAAAATATGTTCACTTAGTTGATGATTTTTATAAATATCATTTATTTTTATTCTCAGTCTACCTGGTATATGAAATACTGTTCTTATTGTATCTGTTTCCATAGAGTTACACTTCCTCTAAAAACATTAATTATATTGTCATAATTATATTTAAAAGATTAGAAGTAAATACAAAAACTGCTCCAACTAATAGTATTCTTAACAAAGTTTTCATTACTCTTCACCCCCTTCTTCAAAATAATCACTCATAATACTTTTATTCCTTTTCATATTTTCATAATGAGCTTCAGCTATAATATCTTCAAATCCTTCCTTTACGTTGTAAGCAGTCTCCTTTGTCTTATCTAGCGCTTTAAATAATTGACTAGTTGTAAAAACCGCTGCTTTTCTCATAGGCTTTTTTAATCCTTTAATTCCATAAAAGGTCAAGACCCCATATACAATACCCAAAGGCTCCACTGATAACCCCTCCTAAACCTTTAGTTTTTTTGTTGTTTAACATACATTTAACAAAAAATAGTATGAGCAAACTTCAAATAAATATACAAAAAAAACTTTGAGTACTCAATTAAGAGTACCCAAAGTTAAATTGAAATATTCTATGCAGTTTTTTCCTTAACGTTATTAATATTTTCATATATCTGTTTTTCAACTTCTCTTATCAATCTATATCTTATATTTGTAATAATACCTATTATTCGTTTATTAATCTGTTCTTTATGTCGTTCATTAATTTGTTTTGAAGATATTCCTGTACAATAAAAAATTTGTTCCCCAAGTGAACCTTTAGATGTTAAGTACTTCAATACTTTATTAGATATTCTATCATAAAAAAACTTATCTAGAAGCTTGTCTATATTTTTCTCAGCTTGTCCCGACAAAAAGTGTGTATGATAATAGCTTCTTTGCAAAGATTTATTCCACTTAATGTCCACTATTTTATTAATATCTATATCAAAGTAAAAATTATCTATGTTTATAGCTATAGCTTGTCTTACTTTTCTCTTTAATTCTTCTAGAAAAGCTTCAAATTGATTTTCATACACTATCTTACTTATTAGCTGTTCTTTTCTAATATCATAAATATTAGCTTTATTTTCTAACCAATTATTAATATTTTTCTCTAAATCCACAAAGTAACTGTTTATTTCACTTTCTATAAACTTAATAACTTTTTCAATTGTGTAATTCAAATCAACATAATTTAGCATATAAACACCTACTTGTACTAATTTTACATACACTTTTAATGTTATTTTTTTAATGTTGGATGTTTATTAAACTATTGTTAAATCTGTGTAAATTTTCTTGAATAATAAATAATTCAAATATTCATACTATAGTAATAAGTTTTTGAAAAGACACAAAGGAGGAGCATAAATGGTAGTAAGTGACCTAAAAAATAACACTAAAATATCCTTAGCAGCTGGAATTCCAGGCAGAATCCGATATAAAGTTAAGCCCCTTTATAAAAACTCATTATTTGCTAAAAGATTAAGTAATTATTTAAGAAATATAGATGGAGTATATAAAGCTGATACAAATATATATAGCAAATCGCTATTGGTTATATATGATACTAAAAAAATATCTTATTCAGCTTTAGAAAAAAAGCTCTATTATTTTCTTAATAATTACAAAAAATTATCATATGAAAATTCTAAGAAAACTAAGCGATTTATTTCTGTATCAGAGGATATGTCTTCAACTAAACCTTTATCTACCAATGAATTTGTTAAAACTAAAAATATTTTATCAAAACAATGGTATGAAAGTAGCATTAATAAATTGAATCCTCATTATAAAGCATTAACTATAAAAACTGAAAATGTCAAGAATATAAAAGATAAATGGCATTTAATGAGTTCTCAACAAATCACAGATATATTAAATACAGATATAAAAAATGGTTTATCTTCTAAACAAGCTGCTACTATTTTGCAACAAATTGGATTTAATGAATTTGAAAAAAAGCAAAAAAAGTCATTAATTTCTATGTTCCTTGAGCAATTTGATGGTTTTATTATCAAGCTTTTACTTGGTGCAAGTGCTGTTTCTGCATTTCTAGGACAAATAGGAGACGCAGCAACAATAATAGTTATTGTTGTAGTGGAGGCAATATTAGGTGTATGGCAAAATTATAAAGCAGAAAAATCTATAGAAGCCCTTAAAGAGTATTCAGCTTCAACTTCTAAAGTAATGAGGGATGGAAACTTACAAAAAATCCCTTCTAAAAAACTTGTTCCTGGTGATATTATTAAGCTAGAATCAGGAGATATTGTACCTGCTGACTGTAGATTAATAGAAAGCTGTGAGCTTAATGTTGATGAAGCGTCATTAACTGGAGAATCAGAACCTGTTTCTAAATCACATAAAGTTAACTATACTTCTCCTGTTCCATTAGCCGACAGAAAAAATATGGTATATATGGGCACAACTGTAGTTAAAGGAACAGGAATGGCTGTAGTTGTGCAAACAGGTTCCAATACAGAAATGGGTACCATTGCTAAAATGATAAATAATAGCAAAACAGAACTTACTCCATTACAAAAAGACTTAGAAAGACTTGCTAAGTTTATTACTTGGGGATGTCTGGGAATATGCTGTGGTATCATGGTTAGTGGAATTATAGGTGGTCAACCATTGTTTCACATGTTAAGAACTGGAGTTAGTTTAGCTATTGGAGCAATTCCTGAAGGTTTAACTACTATTTTGACTATTTCACTAGCCTTTGGCGTTCAAAGGATGGCAAAGAGAAAAGCTATAATTAAAAAACTTCCATCAGTTGAATCTTTAAGTTGCGTAGATGTTATATGTACTGACAAAACTGGTACTCTTACAACAGGAGAAATGACTGTTACTGACATATATACTTTAAACAAAAGATTTAAGATAACAAACGAAAGAAGTTCAACTAATGGTAAGTTCATGTACAATAATACAATCATACAACCCAGTAAAATAAAACCCCTTAATAAACTATTAACTATAAGTACACTTTGTAATAATGCATCATACAATAAAAAAGATGATAGTACTACTGAAATTTTAGGAACACCTACAGAAAAAGCATTGTTATCTACTGTTTTAAAAAGCGATATAAAAATTGAGGATTTCGACTGTTATACTAGAGTAAAAGAAATAACCTTTGACTCAGAAATAAAGAAAATGACTGTTGTTTGTACAGATGAACTTGGGAAGCATACTGTAAATATGAAAGGTGCTCCTGATGTTGTTTTATCAAAATGTACTAAAATATTTGATGGTGACAATGTAAGAAATTTAACTCAAAAAGACATTGATAAACTTAACGAGTCAATTGATGAAATGGCAAGTCGTGCTCTCAGAGTCATAGGATTTGCTTATAAAGATATGGCACACTATGTAGATGATGATAGTGTAATCGAAAGTGATTTAATATTCGTAGGATTAGCTGGTATAATTGACCCTCCTAGACCTTTAGTTGACACAGCTATTAAAAAATGTAAAAAAGCTGGAGTTAAAGTTGTTATGATTACAGGTGACCATAAGAAAACTGCAGAAGCAATTGGCAAAGAAATAAACTTACTTGATAAAGGTGATATAATTCTTACAGGTCAGGAACTAGATAAATTATCGGATGAAGAATTGTCAAAAATAATTAACAAAGTATCCATTTTTGCTAGAACATCACCTCATCAAAAACTACGAATAGTAAAGGCATTAAAGCAAAAAGGTCATATAGTTGCAATGACTGGAGACGGGGTTAATGATGCTCCTGCTATCAAAGAATCTGATGTAGGAATAGCTATGGGCCAAAATGGTACTAATGTAACAAGAGAATCTTCATCTATGATACTTGCTGATGATAACTTTATAACTATTGTAAGTGCAATAGAAGAAGGTAGAGGTATAAGCAACAATGTAAAAAAATTTATGAGATATGTTCTATCAGGAAACATTGGCGAAGTTTTAGCAATCTTTGTTGCATCTTTAATGGGATTACCAACTCCACTTATTGCTAGTCAAATTCTAATGGTAAATCTGATTACTGAAGGTATACCTGCTTTATCACTTGGAGTAGATCCACCTGATGAAGATATAATGAATGACAAACCTAGAGATGCAAATAAAAGTATATTCGATAGAGGTTTATCAAATAAAATACTAGCTAGAGGCTTTATGATGGGTGTAAGTACTTTACTCGCTTATACTACCACATATTTATTAACAGGTAATCTCATGCGTGCTCGTACATTAGCTTATGCAAACTTAGTAAGCTGTCAAATGTTTCATGTATTTGACTGTAGAACAGCTCCATTAGCAAAAAATAATTATGTTTTACCATCTGTAGCTATTTCATCAGCTTTACTGTTAGCAACTATATATATTCCTGGATTAAGAGGATTCTTTGGAACTAGTCCACTTAACTTAGTTGATTGGTCATTCATATTATTTATGTCTAGTTACATTGGAAGATTAGATTATATTAAAGAACAAGCAGCTCAACTTGTTAAACAAAAAAAGACGACTTCGTCACCTCCAGCTATTAGCTACTAGATATTAGCAACTTAGCAATACAATAGATAGTGACTTGAAACTAAATTAACGGCGAGAATTTCTCGCCGTTATCAAAAACATTTTTATAAAATTTTAGCTGCTAGTTCAGCAAGTCTAGACCTTTCTCCTTTTTCAAACATCACATGACCTGCTTCCTCGTAATCTTTAAACTTTTCTATTACATATGTTAAACCATTGTTAGTTGAATCCAAATATGGATGATCTATCTGCTCTGGGTCTCCTACTAATACAATTTTACTATTTTCTCCAACCCTTGAAACTATAGTTTTGACTTCATGCTTAGTTAAATTTTGCGCTTCATCTATAATAATAAATTCATTTGGTATTGACCTACCTCTAATAAATGTTAGTGCTTCTACTTCTAACCCCCTTATTCCAGCAACAATATCCTCTATATCATTACCCTCGTGTTTATTAAAAATAAATTCTAAATTATCATAAATTGGCTGCATCCATGGTCTTAACTTTTCTTCTTTATCGCCTGGTAAATATCCTATATCTTTCCCTAATGGCACAACTGGTCTTGCAACTAAAAGTTTTCTATATAAACTTAACTCCTCAGTTTTATATAATCCAGCCACTAAAGCTAATAATGTTTTTCCTGTACCTGCTCTTCCTGTAAGAGTTACAAGAGGAATATTGTCATCTAACAAAAGCTCTAAAGCCATTTTTTGCTGTGCATTTCTTGGATATATACCCCATATAGCCTTGTCTCCTGAATGTAGTGGGAATAATTTTCTCATGTGTGAATCATAGTATACAATTGCAGATTTAGATGAGCCCAATTCATCCTTTAAGATTAGAAATTGGTGAGGATAAAATATATACTTATTGAAAGGAGAAATAGTAGTATCAAGAAATCCATCATTGTAAAATTTATCTATAATCAAAGTAGGTACATTAATTATTTCATAACCTCTATACATATCATCAAAACGAACTATTTTATCAGAAAGATAGTCTTGTGCAGCAACCCCTAATGTATCTGCTTTTATTCTTACAAGGATGTCTTTGCTTACCAAAATCACTTCTTTAGGACTTTCCTTTTCTTTTTCTTCTAATTGCAAATTCAATGCTACTGCTAAAATTAAATTATCATTATTCACTTCGTGAAAATAGTGCCTAACCTGCTTCAAATTTCTATGATTTATCTCAATTCTTAATGTTCCCCCGGTCTCAAGATGAATTCCTTTGTTTAGGTTTCCATACTCTCTGAACTTATCTAGTGTTCTTGATATTCTCCGGGCATTTCTTCCTAAGTCATCTCCAAGCCTTTTTTTGCTGTCAATTTCCTCTAACACTACAGTAGGGATAACAACCTCGTTGTCTTCAAATGCATATATAGCGTTAGGGTCATCAAGTAAAACACTCGTGTCTAAAACATAAATTTTTTTCAAATTTACGCCTCCTAACGTCAATCATTTAGTTATAAAAGTACTTGTACTATTAACTACATTCTAATATATTTATACCTGAATGTAATTAATATGATGTTAAGTTATATCTAATATATATGCATCTTGAGTCCTATTTATAATTAATGACATAGTAATATTAGTAAAATCAGCTTCGTCAATCTATTAGTTAGTAATTAATATCATTTTAACTCTTTTTGAATACTAAATATAATATATCTTCTTTAACAACAAAAGTGTCCTAGAATTGGACACTTTTTGTTGTTAACTATTAAGTTCACTTTTATCAATTAAAAAATGTTCTTCATTTTTTTCATCTAAATTAAACATACCTTTTTCTCTTTTTTCATCAGAAGTTACAAGCTCTTTTATTATAGGTAATACTAAAGAAGTTATCAAAGTTAATCCCAATGCTACCAATAAACTTTCACCAGTAAATGGTTTAAAAGGATTTCTCATCGAATACACCTCTCTTTTATTAATTTTCCCTATTTTTAGTTTTTAATTTATTTATTTTTCCACTATTAATCATAGATATAATGGAATTCATTGTATTTATTGTCTTAGCTTTAAATGGATTTATATATCCTAGCATACTTAATATACCAAATATAAAATTGTAGCTTTGGCTAAAAATTATGTTTCTTTCAATTCTAGAATAGCTCTTTTGAGTTAAATCAAGTAAATCTAGAATAAGTTTCATTTCCTTTTCAGCTAATATACAGTCAGACTGCTGCACTGCTTGCTCAGACGATTGAGTATTATAGGATATACTCACATCAGCTACCTTCATTGCATATGTATCATTTACACCATCTCCGACCATTAAAACTGGTCCATGCCTTTTCTTCTGTTTTATGTATTCTTGTTTATCCTGTATTGAAAATTCTCCATGACAGTTTGAAATATTTAATTTATCTCCTATATAGGATACATTATCTTGTAGGTCACCACTTATTATAGATATATCGTATATTCTTCTTTTTCTTAAACCATTAACTACTTCTAAAGCATTATTTTCTAATTCCTCTATCATACTTATTTTTCCACATAATTTGTTATCTATTGCTACATAAATAGGTAAATAATATATATTACCGTTTTCATCTGTTACATCTTTACTTAATTCTATATTCTCTTCCTTGATTAAACTCTCATTTCCTATTACGACTCTATGTCCTTTATAGTTAGAAATAACTCCTTTAGAAGGTATATATATAATATCTTCTGAACTATTGTTATCTTTTACATCACTAGTCAAAGTATATGCTACTGGATGATGTATATTTGATTCACAGGATGCACAGATTTCCAACAATTGCTCTTCAGTATATCTTTCATCATAAACATCTACTTTAGAAATTCTTAACCTACCTTTAGTTAAAGTCCCTGTTTTGTCAAATACAATAGATTTTGCATTAATTATTCTTTCAATCGTATTTATATTTCTCAATATAATTTTGTGCTTTAACAAAAGTTTTAATGTATTACTCATTCCTGCATTAAAAGCTACTTTTGACGCAGATGGACTCATAACTAATAATACTGACAATGGACTTAAGATAGTTCCAGTTATTAAATAGCTTGCTGCAGCCATTGTAGTTGCTCTATATATTTGTCTTTTCCTATATTTAGATAATCTTTGTTTTAAATCAAGTTCCTTTAAAGCTAAATCGGGTTTTGGTCTTATTTCTGGTACTTTATTAATTCTTATCTTTATTTTTCCTGAAGTTATAACCATACCTTCATAAACTTTATCATTTTTTCGTAAGTACCTTACCTCCGGCTGTCCAGTATAGTACATATAATTAACTAATGCATTTCCTTCTATAATTCCTCCAACTACTGGAATCACTTCATTTTCATTAAATACTACAGTATCCCCTTTTTCTAGTGCCTTTAAAGGAATTAAATACTCTTTATCTTCATAACAATACCATACTAATTTAGCTGGATTTGGATTATTTCTTAGTAACTGTTTCTTATATTCTAATTCTGTATATGATTGTAGAGCATCTGTAAATGCTTTTAAGAATAAGAGCATAGTACCCTTATTTCCTTCTCTCATCAATGTAAAAGATGCACCTACTAATACAAGTAATTTATCTGAATTCGTAGGAAAATATTGCCCCAATTTATTGTAAATATTCCTGATTGTTGGGTAACCTTTTGTAATAGTTATAATGGAAGCCATAGTTAATACAGGAAAACTTCTGCTTAAATAAAACTTTCCAAAGAAGAACTGCTTTATTTTATATAGTATATAAATACCTCCAAAAACTAACATTTTCTTCTTTGCACGCTTTAGTTTAGCTTCTTCTTCTATGTACTCCTTATAGTGTTCATTAATATATTCTAAATAAGGGGTATTAGCATTTAAAAGCTTTTTTATTTTTCTATTTAATATATTAGGTTTCATTTTATTAACATCATATTTAACCACTATAGTTCCTAGTATTGGATTTACATTACACTTTTTTATTCCCGATATATCTTTTAAACAAAATTCGATTAATTGTGCCTTTTCTTCATTTTTATATAATTTATCTTCTTTAATTCTTATTCGTCCTGGTACATAACTTAATACTTCCATATACTCACCCTTAGTAACCCATCTACTTTAAAGTTATTCTTTTTCTAAAAAATAAGTTAAATCCTAATAACAAAATGAGCCATCCTGGCAATATAGGTAATAATAGACCTAATAAACCTACTAATATAAAACCAAAACCTATAATTCTACCCATCTGATATCACCTCTAAAGTAGTATATCCAAATAAAATATGTTAATGCATTATATAAAACTTAAAAAAGGTTGTTAGCTCAAGGCTAACAACTCTTTTATTACATGAGAATTTCTGTTTGCTTTTCTTCTTTGAATTGGTTAGTATAAAGTCTGTAGTAATATCCCCTCTTTTTTAGCAATTGCTGATGAGTTCCTTCTTCAACAACTTTCCCCTTTCTTATAACTAATATTCTATCAGCGGACACTATTGTTGACAATCTATGGGCAATTATAAAACTAGTTCTTCCTTCTAATACCTTCTGTATAGCGTGTTGAATTTTTTTCTCTGTTTCTGTATCTATAGATGAAGTGGCCTCGTCAAGAACAAATATTTTAGGGTTAGCTACTACTGCTCTAGCAAAGGAAATAAGCTGCTTCTCCCCAGTGGACAGCTTACCCCCACCTTCACCAACCTCTGTATCGTATCCCTTTTCAAGATTCATTATAAAATCATGGGAATTTACTAACTTAGCTGCTCTAATTATATCCATTTCCGTTGCATCCAATTTACCATAACGTATATTTTCTTTAATCGTTCCACTAAAAAGATGAGGAGTCTGCAATACATATCCTAGACTATGATGAAGCCACGCCAATGGCCTTTCTTTATAATCAACTCCATCTATTAGTATTTTCCCACTAGTTGGCTCATAAAATCTACAAGCTAAATTTACAATGGTACTTTTTCCTGAACCTGTTTCACCAACTAAAGCTATAGTTTCACCAGCCTTAACCTCTAAATTAAAATTATCTAGTACCTTTTCTCCCTCTTTATATTCAAAGCTTACATTTTTAAATGTTACATTTCCCTTCATTTCTGGCCAATTTTCTTTCTTGGGATAGAAGGCATCGCCATATTTTTCAATTACGTCCTCGGTATCCATAATATCCGGTTCTGTTTCAATCATTGATAAAACTCTTTCCGCTGATGCTTGAGCTGCCTGTAATTCTGCAAAAATTCGTGCTAATTCACGTACAGGCTCAAAAAACTGAACTGTATAGGACAAGAATAAAACTAAAGTACCATAACTTATAGTTTCCATCAAAACACCTTTTCCTCCAAACCATAAAGCTAAACCTGTACCTATACTACCTAATGTCATTACTATAGGTAGAAACAACGCAGAAAATATAGCGGCTCTCACAGACGAATATTTCATTTTTCCTGTTATCTGCTCAAACTCTTTTAAATTTTCTTCTTCTCTTACTAATGTTTTAGTGGTTTTAGCACCAGAAATCCCTTCACTAAATGATGCTGTTATCTTAGAATTAGTTTTTCTTACTTGTCTATATGCTTTCAATATTTTCTTTTGAAAGTATATACTTATTATCATAAGAATTGGTACCACCGATAAGGATAACAGTGTCAATTTCCAATTATAATAAAACATTACAGCCGCAAAACCTATCATCATGGTTAAACCCCATGCAGTATCTACTAGTCCCCAGGATATTACTTCACTAAGCCTACGAATATCTGAGGTCATTCGAGCCATCAACCAGCCTACAGGAGTACGGTCATAATAAGAAAAAGAAAGTTCTTGGAGTCTTTTGAAACCTATCTTTCTAATATCATATGCTAATCCCATTTCTACTTTTCCTGCTAAAGAAATAAACAACCATATATTGAATGACTGTAATACCACTAATAAACCATATATTAAACTATATCTACCTAATCCTTCTAAGCTTTGATTAACTACAAAGTTGTCAATAGCATATTTAGTCATCCATGGAAACACTACATCTATCCCTGCAACTCCAATCATTACAAACGCTAATAGTCCCAATAATTTCTTATATGGTTTCATATATTTAAATAATCTTCTCCACAAACTAAAATCAAAGTTTTTACTGAATTCTTGTTCTTTATATGAATTCATAATTATCATTCCTCTCACTTATAACTTTCTATAGTCCTAACCATTGATGTATTAATACATCAATGGTTAGGAATTTTTTATTACACAATATTATTCAATTCTTGCTCAAAATCTTCTTCTAAGGCATTTTGTATAGCCCATACTCTTTTATATAACCCTGGTTGTTCAATTAACTCATCGTGAGTTCCTGATTGTACAATCTTACCTTTATCTAAAACGATTATTAAATCAGCTTCAGACAATGTAGAAACTCTATGAGAAATAATAAAGGTAGTAACATCTTTTTTACGCTCTTTTAAAGCTTTTCTAATAGCTGCATCTGTTTCAGTATCAACTGCACTTAATGAATCATCAAATATTAAAATAGGACTATCGTTTATAATTGTTCTAGCTATTGCTATTCTCTGTTTTTGTCCTCCCGATAATGTCACCCCTCGTTCTCCAACTGGAGTTTCATATCCTTTATCATAATCTAATATTACATCATGAATTGCAGCAACTCGAGCTGCTTCAATGACCTCGGTTTCATCTGCTTCATGTCTTGCTAAACTAATGTTCTCTTTTATAGTACGTGAAAACAAAAATGGTTCCTGTAACACTATACCTATGTTTTTTCTAATCCATTTTTTATCGATATTTTTTAATTCAACTCCATCAATCTTTATAGAACCACTTTGATAGTCGTATAATCTTGCTAATAAATGAATCAAAGAAGATTTACCTGAACCTGTTTGGCCCATTAGCGCAACAGTTTGCCCCTTCTTAACATCAAAAGATATATTCTTAAGAACAGGTCTACCTTCTTCATATTCAAAAGATACATTTTTAAAACTAATGTTTCCTTCAATGTTAGGCTTAATTTCGCATTTTTTAGGCTTTTCTACAGGTTCACTCAATATCTCATCAATACGTCTTAATGAAACCATCATCTTTCCTAAATCAGATAAAATACGACCTAATTGTCTAACTGGCCAAAGTAGCATTCCTTCATAAGAAGTAAATACTACTAAAGTTCCCATAGTAATAGTTCCTGTAGCTGCCCAATATGTTCCTAGAACAACTACTAATCCTATCTGAGATAAACATAATACATCTGATAAAGACCAGTAATATGCTAAAAGTTTTATTAGTCTATATGTTACTTTCTTATATTCACTATTTCTTTCATCAAATTTGTCAATTTCATACTTCTGTCTACCAAAAGCTCTAACTACTCTTACACCATTAAAGTTTTCTTGAAGTACTGTTGACATTCTTGCCTCTGCTTCATCTGAAATCTTAAAAGCCTTCTGAACCTTCATAAAAAATACAGCTGAAAATACAAATATTATTGGTACAACAGTTAATGCTATAAAGGCCATTTTAACATTTAGTGAAAACATAATAATCGATGCAATTGAAATCATAAATATTGCTCTACCTATTTCAACAAGCTGTACTGCTAGAAAGCGTCTTATTGTATCTACATCAGAAGTACATCTTTGAATCAAGTCTCCAGTTTCAGCTTTCACATGATAATCATATGGTAAATGCTGAATATGATTATATAAAGTTTCTCTTATATTTTTCGTAATTGATTCTGATGCTTTAGCTGACCATTTTCCTTTGTAATATAGAAACACTCCACGCAAAAGCGTTAAAAATACTAAACAAGCAGCACAAATCCAAAGATTATGCATTAAAACTGTTTTTCCTCCTAAATTGTAGATAATATTCTCTATCCACTCTGGTACATCTAATGGTTCATTTCCTATAATAGAATCTATTGTAACCCTTAATACTAAAGGATTTAGTATTGAAAAGAATATAGCTAAACCTATACTTATTACTGCTCCTAAATATATAAGTCTATTTCCCTTCATAAATTTCCATAATAATCTTAAAGGATTCATAACCTTTCCCTCGCTTTCATATTAAACTATTATTTAAATCCTATACTTTACTCCTTCATCCAAAATCATTAACTATCAGCTCCTCTCTTTGCCTATTTAGTTTCTTCTGAATAACATTTAACATTTAAATACCTCCCTATAATTTTTTAATAAAAAGTTAATTAAAAAAGCCATAGGTATACATACCTATGGCTTTTACAATGAACAATAAAAGTTTATTTTCCAACTCTATAAAATAATATCATATAAAAAAGCCATAGATACGCACACATACCTATGGCTTATATACTAAGTAAATTAACTTCTATAAAGACATATTACACCTATAAGACACAGGTCGTGCACTATATTTATTTAATTTAATGATACTTTCGCTTCTATTACTAAATACAAATCTTAATAAAATCATTAACACGACCTCCTTATAACGGTAATTTTTTCTTCCACTATAGTATAATGGAAAAACGTCAGTATTGCAAGTAAATTTTGAATTTGTAATGCTTTTGTAATATTCAAACAATTTGTCATTCCTCTCACCTATATATTTTTTATTAATAGAGGTATAATTTGTCGTCCGAAAATATTTGCATGTCAAAATTTTGGATGTTTTTTATATTTAGATAAAATTCAGAATTATTAAGGTTTTGATTGTAATTATGAAAATTCTCTTTCTGTTTTTTTAAATATATTAAAAAATATTCATATATAAGTATAAATATTGACTCTTCAGTACAAGTTGTGAAATAATTAACC
>NZ_ARZA01000267.1 GCF_000387765.1 Caldisalinibacter kiritimatiensis | reverse complement strand
AAAATAGCGATTCATCTCCCTATTGAAATAGGGAGGATTCTCGCTTAATTATCCTAAAAAAATAAGTGGGAATAGTAATGATATTAAGTATTAAAAAGAATGATGTAAGATTTGCTCTAAAAACTTGCTTTTTCACTCCTTGATTAGTTAAAAAAACAATTACTGGAGGTCCACTCAATGATACACTACCATTAAGTAATCCACTCATAATCCCTACTAAGGATAATGATATTTTTTCATTTTTTATAGTGACCTTATATCCAAGCCAAAACATAACTGCTGTAAATGTGACTATTACACCCACACCTATTTGTAGTAGTTTTTCATCAATAAATAGCAAAAGATATGTACCTAAAGGTGTTGCTAATATACCGAAAACTACCAAATAAACAATCTTTCTTAATTTTACATATTCCTTTACCTTATAAAAAATAACTGAATTAAGTGCAAAACTGAGTACAATTAAAACTGGTACAATTATTTTTAGGGGTAAAAATATACTAAGTATTGGAACAGATAATAACGAAAACCCAAAGCTTGTCAATCCTTGTACCATTCCTGCTAATAATATAACTATAAATGCAACTATAGTAGCTGTAGTTATCATAAAAGCCTCCTTTGTATTGAATTCTTGATTAATATACATTATATCATTATTACTTACGATAATTTATTATAATTTTTAATAATATTAATAATCTAATAGATTTTTCTATATGAAATTGGTGACAATACTTTGGGTATTTAAAATGGGGGTTTTTTGAGCAGATTTTAAGTGATATATATAAGAAAGCTGTTAATTAAGTTTAGACAAGATTTATTCTAAATCTATTAAAACTGACATACTTTATCTTTGAAGTCTTTATATCTTTCATAACTAAATAAAGCATCTTCATCTATTCCTTTAAAAATTATTCTATAGGTTTTCTGTCCCCACGGAATAATCTTTTTTATATGATTTATATTTACAATATAACTTCTATGAGTTCTTATAAATATTTCTTTATCAAGTTTGTCATAAACTGAGTTTAAAGAACTGTGAATCTCTATCTCATTGTTTTTGGTATGTATTATAGTTTTATTCTGTAATTTTTCTATAAAAATTATCTTATCAAAATCTATAAACCCAACTTCACTTCTATTTTTATATGCTAACCTATTCATGTCCTCCCTCCTTGCATGTAAATATAATTTAATATTACATTCACATATTTTACTTTAATTTAACATATTTCTATTTGTTTGTAAAGAGTTTCAGTAGTTTTATTTATATTTAGTGTTATTGACCTAAAAAAAAAGAAAAACTACTGTGCAGTGCACACAGTAGTTAAAAAAATTTTATGTCCTTTTTTTAAAGTAAAATTATTCAGCTTCTACTGTTCCAATACTCCAAGGCCACGGATCTTCTGCTCCCTCAGCTGATGCAATCGAAGTTAATCCAACTGTTAACAATGAAACAATACATAATACTAATAATACCTTTCTAGTTTTCATAATCATCCCCCTTTTTAATTAATAACTTTAAAAGCTCTTTGCTTTTTTCTATGTCTTTATCTATTAAATGATAAATAGATATAATTAGAAATCGTTCTAGCTTCCTAGCCTCTCTTTTATATTTACTTATATCATTATCTTTATATAGTTCTTCAACTTCTTCTATAAGTCTCATTATTAAATAATGTTCATTCGTAGACTGGTAAAGGGTTAATAATTCTAAGTATATCTCTATCTTAACATTTAAATCAGAAGTATAATCTGTCTCCTTGAGAGCTCTTAATAAATATTTTTCTGCTAGGTCATATTCTTCCAAGCTTTTATAACCTCGAGCAATCATCAACATCTTTTCTTCTCTTCCTTTTACATTAATACCTTTCATATTCTCAAGAGCCTTTTTTCCAAAATTAATCGTTTTTTCAACTTTCCCTATTTTATTATACAATGCACTAATATTCATATACACAAGTGATAACCGTTCTCTATCCTTTTTTTTCTCTGCAAGCTCTATTGCTTTTTTATAATATATTTCAGCTTCATTATAATCTCCATTTCCATAATAGGAATTCCCTTTCAAAATAAATATATCTATAGATTGACTGTCAGAAAGTTGGTATCCACTGTTTTCTATTTTGTATAAATATTCCAATACCTTTTCATGATTCCTAAGGTCTTTATATGCAATGGCTATATTAAATAAACATCTTTTATATAAATTTTCACTTTCTATATTGCTCTTTTCTAAAATCGCTAATGCATGTTTATTTAACTTTATGCTATCCTCATAATCCTTAAGTAATAAACTACATCTGGCTATTTTAGTAACTACTTCTGCTGATTTATAATTATTATCAATCTTAATATTACATTCGTGGGCCTTTATATAGTACATATATCCATCTCTAAATTTCATATTGTTGTAGTAATAATCCCCTATTAATTCATATATTACGGCTTGTTTTTCTGGAACATCCCACTTGCTCCATATCTTTTCCTTTTTTATTATCTCCTTAATTAACTCTTCGTCATTTTCCTTTACTGCTTTATTAAGCTTAGTTAAATATTTTTCTATTGCTATGTTAGCTTGTTTAATTTCATCGCTCATCAAATAATCAGCATCTATATCTAGATGTATATCTTTATTTATTAACACTTCTTTAATACACTTAGCTATAGTCTCAGCTACAGTTTTAGTTAACTTTACTTTTCCATTTTCTATATAACTAATAAGACTTCTACTTATTTGACCATCAGTTAATTCCTCTTGTTTTAATCCCAAATACTTTCTTATACTTTTAATTTTTTCAGGTACTGGTAGTATATTTTCTTCTAATATATACATTTCTTCCACCAACTTTTCTATTTGTTATATATATATTAATTATATCACTAAAATATACCATTTTGTAATCAAAAATTTGAATTTAATTTACATTCTATTTATTATATGTAATAAGACAAGTTTTTTATGTAATATGATTTTTGCATGACGTTTAACTCTATATCCTTTCACATTCAATTATGTGAATTTTCCATTCATGAACAGTTACTTCCTTTTCACATTATTATGATAGGAAATGCAGCATCTCTATCTAATTTATATATTAAGTAAAAATAAAATTTAATTATTATTTACACCAAAGGGGGTGATTCCAATGTTTTTAAAATCTTTACCTCGTTATAAACCTAAATAAAAATTTAAGGAGGATTTAAAATGAAAAAAGTATTAAAGTGTAAGAAAACTTTAGCTATCTTGGTATTTGCTTTAATGTTAACAGCTATTGGAACTTACGGATTTGCAGTTGTAGGTCCTGACAAAAGTGAGGTTGAAAAAGACCAAACACCTAAGAAGGAAATATCTAAAATGTATGATAAAAACAACAATAAGATTTTCGAAAATCTAGAAAAGAAATTAGAAAAAGCTAGTGATAAAGAAAACCTTCCAGTTATCGTAGTTTTTAAAAATAAACCAGATAAGAATAATTTAAAGAACATACTAGGTAACTATAAAACTAAGCATGAATATAAAAATATCCCAGCCATAGCAATGGAATTAAATAAAGGACAAATTAAAAAACTAACTAAACTCGATTTAATAGAACATATAGAATACGATGAACCTGTTAGAGCCTTTAATGACACAGCTAATTACTGGTTTGGAACAGAAAAAGCCAGAAGTGACTTTAATGTTGAAGGCGACAAAGATGGCAGTATTAATCAATACTCTAAGTATGATATAGTAGTTGCAGTTATAGATACAGGAATCGATTATACTCACGTTGACTTAGATGGTAGCAAAGTGATAGCTTGGAAAGATTACGTAAATGGAAGAACAACTCCATACGATGACAATGATCATGGTACACATGTTGCAGGAATAATCGCTGGTGAAGGCGATGGAAATCCTGACTATAAAGGCGTTGCTGAAGGTGCAGCTTTAGTAGGCCTTAAGGTTTTAGATAAAAGAGGTAGCGGTTCAATGAGTGATGTAACTGCAGCTATCGACTGGTGTGTAACTTACAAAGACACTTATGGTATAGACGTAATTAATTTAAGTCTTGGAACTAGTAGCAGTTCTGATGGAACAGATGCAACTTCTTTAGCAGTAAATAACGCTGTAGATAACGGTATAACTGTTGTTGTTGCTGCAGGAAACGCTGGTCCAGCTAAATACACAATAGGTTCACCAGGTGCAGCAGAAAAAGCTATAACTGTTGCTGCAATGGCAGATGTAGGAGAATTAGGATTTAACTTAACTGATTTTTCAAGTAGAGGCCCTACTGCTGATGGAAGAACAAAACCTGATGTTTCCGCTCCAGGATATAATATCACTGCTCCAGAAGCAAACTCTTCCAATGGATATATTACTTATAGCGGTACTAGTATGGCTACTCCATTTACAGCTGGTACTGTCGCATTAATGTTAGATGCAAATCCAAGCCTATCACCTACTGAAATAAAAAATATTTTAATGAATACTGCTGAAGACTGGGGACCAAGTGGAAAAGACATTGAATATGGAATGGGTAGACTTGATGGATACGAAGCAATTGAAACAGCAGGAAACTTTAATGGTTCTAATCTAGCTACTCCTAATCACATCTATGCTAGTGAAACTCTATCAGGTTCACAAGCATCTGACATTTATGAATTCACAGTAAATAATACTAACTATCCTGTAGCAGTAACACTAATAATGCCTAATTGGACATCAAGCTGGTTCTCTACCGACCCAGACTTTGATGTGTATGTATATGACCCAAGTGGTAATACTGTAGGTTCTTCTACTACTACAAAAAGACAAGAAAATGTTAACTTTACACCTACTCAAACTGGAACATATACTATAGAAGTATATTCTTATTCTGGTGATGGTAGCTACTTCTTCGATTTAAGTACAGGTGGCAGCTCACTTACACTAACTCAAGACCAATAAAAAAGTCCCATCCAAAAGGAAAATTCCCAATGAATAGGACTCAACACTAGTTCAAATAAATTATATCATAGAATATAATTTATTAAAAGGAATCCCAATATTAGGGATTCCTTTTTTGCATCTATTTATAATGATTTAATAAACATAAGCAATATGAGTAATTTTTATTCTAAAGGAAAAACTAATTATGGATAATGCATAAAATATATTAAGGAGGTGTTTGTATGGGGCATTTAACTCCAAATAATAGAAGACGAAATACTATGAGGGATTTATTTAAACCTTTCTTTGATGATGACTTTTACAGCAATTTACCTGACGTTTTAACTCCAAATTTTAATCATATGTCAATGAGAGCAGACATCAAAGAAACTAATAAAGAGTATATTATCGAGGCAGAAATGCCAGGCTTTAATAAAGACGAAATAGACATTTCAGTCGACAGTGGTTATATTATAATAAAAGCCGATAAGAGAAATGAAGTTAGTGAAGAAAGACAAGGATATATTAGAAAAGAAAGAAGATATGGTCATGTTCAAAGGTCTTTTAAATTGCATAACATTGAAGAAGACAGTATAACTGCCAAATATGAAAACGGAATACTAAAAGTTACACTTCCAAAATCCACTGATGGTAAGGATAACGGTAGAAGAATTGATATACAATAGACCCTTATTAGGGCCTATTGTATTTTTTACTAAAGAACACATGCTTTTTTCTGATTTATTCTGATAATTCTACTTTCTTTAGGTCCAGTATTCTCAACACTTGCATCCCCAAGGCCAATTCCGAAATATTCAAATCCTTTTTCTTTTAAACTATTACTATCTAGTGTATTTCTTCCATCTATTATTAAAGGTCTGTTTACTAATTCTTTCACCCTATTAAAATCTAACTTTTTAAATTCTGCCCACTCAGTTAATAATACTACTACATCACTACCTTCAACTGCTTCATAAGGGTCATTACAATAGGTCATCGAATTTCCTATAACTAATTTTGCATTCTCCATAGCTATTGGGTCGTAGGCTTTAATGTTAGCTCCATCACTTTGTAATTCCTTTATTACATATAATGATGGAGCTTCTCTTAAGTCATCAGTCCCAGGTTTAAACGAGAGCCCTAATATAGAAACATTAACTCCATTAAGATTACCAAACAATCTTCTCAACATTTCAACTGGCTTTATTCTTTGAGCATTGTTAACTTCTAAAACCTTTTTTACTATTTTAAATTCATATCCAGCATCATTTCCAATCTGCATTAACCCTTTTATATCCTTTGGAAAACATGCTCCACCAAAACCTATACCTGCATTTAAAAATTTATTACCTATTCTTTTGTCTATTCCCATACCCTTCGCTACTTCTTTTACGTCTGCTCCTACTCTCTCACATACATTCGCTATCTCATTAATAAAGGAAATCTTTGTGGCTAAGAAAGCATTAGATGCATATTTTATCATCTCAGCACTTTCAGGATTAGTTATTAACATAGGTATATTAAAAGACTCATATATTTCTTTCATTATTTCTGTAGCTTTTTCAGAATTACTACCTATAACTATCCTATCTCCATTAAAAGTATCAAATACAGCTGTTCCTTCTCTAAGGAATTCAGGATTTGAAACTACATCAAATTCAATACTTTTATCTTTCATGTTAAGATATACAATATTTTTTACCCTATTAGCACTTCCAACTGGAACTGTACTTTTATTTACTATCACCTTATATCCGTTTATGTACTTACCTATACTCTTAGCTACTTCGTCCACTTGACTCATATCTATCTGTCCGTTAGATTTAGGAGGAGTTCCTACTGCTATAAATATAACATCAGATAATTTTACACCACGTTCCAATGAAGTAGTAAATTTTAATCTATTTTTAGCAAGGTTATTATTTATCATCTCTTCTAAATGCTCTTCATATATAGGTGGGATTCCATTTCTTAATTTATTTATTTTTTCCTCATTAACATCTACACATATTACTTCATTCCCTATTTCAGCAAGACAAGTGCCAGTTACCAATCCAACATATCCTGTACCAACAACAGTAATTCTCATTATTTTTCCTCCCTTTAAGCAGACATTTTGTTAATTTGATTAGATTTCTCTGTATCTAACACTTCTTTAAAGCTATTAAACAGTCTATTAAATACGCTTCTCCAGCTTTTTTCAGCGGTATATTTTAAAGCATTAGATGCTATATTATTCCTAAACTTTGTATCTTCAATCATCTTGACTGCAGCTTCATAATAGTCTTCTACTTTTTTAGCTCCACAAGCAACCCCATTATATCCATCTATTAAGTTTTCCTTTATTCCACCCTCATAGCAAGCTATCACCGGTAGCCCTGATGCCATAGCTTCAAGAATAACATTACCATAGGTTTCTGTAGAAGAAGGAAACATAAACACATCTGATGATGCAAAATATTTAGATAATTCTTCTCCTTGCTTAAATCCTGTAAAAGTCATATTATCAGGAGCTTCTTCTTTCAATTCTTCTAGTATAGGGCCATCTCCTACCATTAAAAAATGAACCTTTTCCTTATAGTTTTCATTTATTTTCTTTGTTGTTTCCATAAATACATCTAAGTCTTTTTCTGAAGATATTCTTCCAACATATAAAAATACTAGTTTTTCATCAATATTTAATAATTTTCTAAGTTCCGTATCTCTATATTTTGGTGAAAATTTATTTGTATCGATACCTCTTCCCCATATTTCTAAGTCTTTTATTCCTTGGCTTTTTAGTAATTCTAATGTTGACTGAGAAGGACAGTAATTTTTCTTACAGTTACTATGAAACCATCTGAAAAAATTCCATGCTACATTTTTAAGTATTCCTAAATTAAAGTATTCTAAGTATTGAGGAATGTTAGTATGATATGAAGACACTATGGGGATGTTATTATCTTTGGCATATTTATATCCGAATAGACCTATATTAAATGGAGTAACTATATGAACTATATCAGGTTTAAAGGAATCAAGTTCTTTAGTAATAGTAAAATAGTTAGGCAAAGCCATTCTACATTCAGGATATAAAAAGAATTTAACACTAAAAAACCTTATTATCCTATCATTGTATTCCTTATCTCCATCTATAGGAGCAAACACTCTGTAATCGATATCGTTCTCTTCCATATATTCAATGTACTTCCCAAGAGTTTTTGTAACTCCATTAATCTGAGGTAAAAAAGTATCTGTAAATATAGCTACCTTCATTCTTAGCCTCCTTAATTAAGGTTATATAATATAATCTATTAAATGACTATTTAAAATGGCAAAAACTGTTCCTATAATCATACCTACAAAAACATCTGTTGGATAGTGAACACCGAGATAAATACGAGAAATACCTACTAAAAACGCGAGGGATATTAATATGAAAGATAATTGTGGAAATATTAGAGATAAAGTTATACTTATAGAAAAAGCTGCAGTTGTATGTCCTGAAGGAAATGAATAATCATAGAGATTAGTTTTAAATATGTTTATATTAGCTAACTGTAAGAAAGGTCTAGGTCTAGTAAACTTCTTTTTACATAAGTGAACAAGAATATGACTAGTAGTAAGAGCCGATAAAGCTTTATAACCAGCTATTCTTACTCCGTTTTTTCCAAATGCTATAAACAATAAACAAGTTAAAATAGTTATGAAAGCACTTCCTAAATCAGTTATATAGGGAATTGTTTTGTCTAAAAATTTACATTTAATCCTATCGTTAATTATATATAATAATTTTATATCTCCTGTATTAACAAGCTTCATTATCTTGTTCATCAAAATTTCCCCCTTATTTAGACCATTTAGTTTCTTTTTAACTCACCTAAACTATGTTTTTCTAAAGTATTTTTACTTTATTTTCAACATGGAGGAACTACTTGTTAAACGGATATATCCTATATTTAAATATTATCTTATCAATGTTATACCAATGTAAAAAATATGTTATTTTTAAAAAAAGAAATTTCTATAATTAATTTTCTATATATGCAAATAATAATATAAAGGAGTGAGAGCATGAAGAAAAACAAATATAAACTAAAAGAAAAAGAAGCACCTGTAGAAAATCATGAAACTGCTGCTTGGTCCAATATAACAAAAACAAAGGATGTATCAAGAGTTCCACTTCCAAATGAATTCAGCGTAGAAGAAGCAAAGGAATGGGTGGATAAAAACGAAAAGTAAGCAATAAAAAAGTGTTAGTTCTTGATGTTTAGGCAACCCAAGACTAACACTTTTTTATTGAAATGGGGATAAATTATATTTGCTAACGTATCTTTTGTTCAATTTGTTCACCTCTTCTAGCTTGTTATCTTCTGTATTCCAAATCCTTATATATTTTTAACCCCAAATCCTTTTCTGAGCTATTAATTAAAATTTCTTCTAAAAATCTTCTCAACATTAAATTCACCTCCTTTTATTTTCCACACTATCTTCTATATTCTAAATCTCTATAAACCTTCATTCCTATATCTTCTTTAATTCTCACTTTAAAGATATTCTTTAATTGTTTAATCATTTTTAAGCCTCCTTTAAGTTTTTGTTAATTATTTTTATTTTGTTATTAATTTTGTTTATCTTTAGTTTAATTATATGACTGAACTTTAATTTTGTCAACTATATTTTTAATGTTTTTTGTAATTTTATTTATTTTTTTAATCTGAATATTAATTATTTTAATTTACACATTAAAAAAGACACCACTTAGTGGTGCCCTAATTCCATATTAATACTTAAGTGATGCTAAACGCTTGTATGTATCATATCTTTCTTTAGCTGCTTTTTCTGCTTCAGAATATAAATCTTCTGCATGTTCAGGGAATGTATTTTGTACCTGTGAAAATCTAATTTCACCCATTATATAATCCCTAAAGGATTTTGTTGGTTCTTTTGAGTCAAGTATAAATGGATTTTTACCTTGTTCTTTTAATTCTGGGTTATATCTATATAGATGCCAATAGCCTGACTCCACTGCTTCCTTTTCTCTGTTTATAGAGGTTCCCATACCTGATTTAATTCCATGGTTTATACATGGTGCATAGCATATTATCAATGAAGGTCCTTTATATTCTTCTGCTTCTTTTATAGCCTTTAATGTCTGGTTCATATTTGCTCCCATTGACACTTGTGCTACATATACATAACCGTAGCTCATTGCGATTAAGCCTAAATCTTTTTTGCGTATCTTTTTACCTGATGCAGCAAATTTAGCAGCAGCTGCTGTTGGTGTAGCCTTCGATGCCTGACCTCCTGTATTAGAATACACTTCTGTATCGAACACTAATACATTTACATCCTCTCCAGATGCAAGAACATGGTCTAATCCACCAAATCCTATATCATAAGCCCAACCATCTCCACCTACTATCCATTGTGACTTCTTAACTAAGAAATCCTTTTTAGATAGTATTTCTTGTATAATTTCATTTGACTTATATTTATCATTATCTATAACAGATAATAAATTTTTAGTTGCTTTTTTAGAACCTTCTCCATCATACATAGAGCTTAGCCACTGTGTAAAGGCTACTTTACATTCACCATCCAAGTCTGATTCGATACCTTTTTCCATTAGCTGTGCTAATCTTTCTCTTATATGACTAACTGCTAAATACATTCCATATCCGTATTCTGCATTGTCCTCAAATAATGAATTTGCCCATGCAGGTCCATTGCCTTTAGAGTCTGTCGTAAATGGAATAGATGGTGCACTAGCTCCCCATATCGATGAACAACCTGTAGCGTTGGCTATCATCATTCTATCACCGTATAATTGTGTTACTAGTTTTAAATAAGGTGTCTCACCACAACCTGCACATGCTCCTGAAAATTCAAATAATGGTTTTGCAAACTGACTTCCTTTGACTGTCATCTTATTTACTAAATTGTCTTTTATATCTACTTCATTTATTGCATATTCCCAATTTTCTAACTGTCTATTAGTTTCCTCTTCAGCATCTACCATCACTAATGCCTTTCCTGGAGCTGGACAAATATCTGCACAGTTACCACATCCTGTACAATCCAAAGGACTTATTTGTATCCTATATTCTAGTCCTTCTAATCCTTTTCCTATTGCCTCTTTTGTTTCAAAGGTTGATGGTGCATTTCTCTTTTCTTCCTCATTTAATAACATAGGTCTTATAACTGCATGAGAACATATTAATGCACATTGATTACATTGAATACATTTGTCTGTCTGCCATTGAGGTATCATTACTGCGATTCCACGTTTTTCGTATGCGGTTGTGCCTAACGGGAATGTTCCATCGGCCATATCTTTAAAAGTACTTACTGGTAATTCATCACCTTTAAAGCTTTCCATAGGCCTTTGTATATTTTTTACAAAGTCTGGTTCTTCAGGTTCTGATACCTCATCATCCTGTGCATTTAGCCATTCCTTTGGAACTTCTACTTTTACTAGTCCATCTAATGCTCTACGTACAGCCTCTTTGTTCATCTCAACTATTTTTTTACCCTTTCTTCCATAGGTCTTCTCAATAGATTCTTCTAAATACTTAACGGCATCTTCAATAGGTATTACATTTGTTAGCTTAAAGAATACAGTTTGCATAACCATGTTTATTCTGCCACCTAATCCTATATCTTGAGCAATACCTATAGCGTCTATAACGTAAAATTTAGCATTTTTTTCGGCCAATCCTCTTTTTAATGACGGTGGTAAGTTCTGTGATAATTCTTCAGCATTCCATGGACAATTAAGTACAAAGGTTCCATTTTCCTTTAATCCTTCAAGTAAGTCGTGATGATTTACATAGGATTTGTTATGACATGCCACATAATCGGCATCATGTACTAAATATGTTGATTTTATAGGATTTTTACCAAATCTCAAGTGAGATATAGTTGTTCCCCCTGACTTTTTACTATCATAGGAAAAATATCCTTGAGCATAAAGGTCAGTTTTATCCCCTATAATCTTAATAGCCATTTTATTTGCTCCTACTGTACCATCAGAGCCTAGTCCCCATAATTTACACTGAATAGTTCCTTCAGGGGTAGTATCAATTTTTTCGTCTACTGTAAGTGATGTATCTGTTAAGTCATCTTTTATACCTATAGTGAAATTATTTTTAGGCTTTGTTTCTTGAAGATTTCTAAATACAGCAACAATTTGTGCAGGTGTAGTATCCTTTGAACCTAATCCGTATCTTCCCCCTACTATAATTGGCTGCTTTTCTTTATCATAGAATAAGCACCTTACATCCTCGTATAATGGTTCACCTATTGACCCTGCTTCTTTAGTTCTGTCTAGTACAGCTATTGCTTTTACTGTATCAGGTAATACATTAAAGAAATATTTTGATGAAAAAGGTCTGTATAAGTGTACCTTTATAACCCCTACCTTTTCTCCTTTATCCAGTAGATAATCAACTGTTTCTTCTATTGTTTCACAAACTGAACCCATTGCTACTATCACATATTCAGCATCTTCTGCTCCATAATAGTTAAATGGATGATATTCTCTTCCTGTGATATTACTTATTTCCTTCATATAGTCTTCTACTATATCAGCTACTTTTTCATAATATGGATTTGATGACTCTCTACCTTGGAAATAAATATCTGGATTTTGTGCTGTTCCTCTTACAACTGGACGTTCAGGATTTAATGACCTATTTCTAAACTCTTCAACTGATTCAAAATCTAATAATCTTTCAAAGTCATCATAATCTATTAATTCTATCTTTTGAATTTCATGGGACGTTCTAAATCCATCAAAGAAATGTAAAAATGGAACTCTAGATTTTATTGAAGCAAGGTGTGCAACACCACCTAAATCCATTACTTCTTGCACACTACCAGATGCAAGTAGAGCAAATCCTGTCTGTCTTGTAGCCATCACATCTTGATGGTCTCCAAATATTGATAGTGCATGGGCTGCTATTGCTCTAGCGCTTACATGAAATACTCCTGGTAATAGTTCTCCTGCTATTTTATACATATTAGGTATCATAAGTAATAATCCTTGTGATGCAGTGTATGTAGTAGTTAAAGCTCCGCCTTGTAGTGAACCATGTACAGCTCCGGCAGCTCCTGCCTCTGATTGCATCTCAACTACCTTTACTTGCTGTCCAAATAAATTCTCTTTGCCTTGAGCTGACCATAAATCAACAGCTTCAGCCATTGGAGATGAAGGTGTAATCGGATATATTGCAGCTACATCAGTAAATGCATAAGATGTATAAGCTGCAGCCTCATTTCCATCCATAGTTTTTGTTATCTTTCCCATAACCAAGCCTCCAAACACAATTATTATTTACTCCTAAAAATTATAGACATTATCACAATTCTCTTATCTCTATTCTCTAATACTCTGTACTCTAATCCTTAATCTATAATCTAAATATATTATTTTCCATTTTTAAATAAAAATACATAAAAAAACGGCGAGAATTCGCCGCTTTTAATTATCAATTTTCAGTTGTATTTCCTTTAGGTCCTCATCTTTTTTCATATATTCCCTAAAACGTGGATATAATTTTATCGCTTTATTTAAATCATTAACTGCATCTTCTTTTTTATTTAATTTAGCATAGCAACAAGCTCTATTGTAGTAAAGAAATCCAGTATCTGGATTATATTTTATTCCCTCGGAAAGTATATCTATTGCTGTTTCATAGTCCATTTGTTCAATATATATAACAGACTTATTTAAATATGCATAAGGATAGTTTCTATTTACCTCTATAGATTTTTGATAGTATTCAACAGCTTCTTTAAGTTTTCCTAGTCTCTTTAATACAACTCCCATATTAAATAAGGACTTATAGTAGTTTGGATTAATTGAAATACTTTTCTCTATCACTTCTAATGCTTCTTCATATTTACCCATTTGTTCATATATAGAGCCTAAATTATTACAAGCTATGTAGTCATCAGGAACAAGTTCTATAACTTTTTTATAATATTCTATAGCCTTTTCTTTATCTTCTTTTTCATCATATATATTGGCTATGTAGAAGTAAGCTCTATCATACTGAGGGTCTAGATTTATAGCTTTAAAATAATAATCTAGAGCTGTATCCTTCTCTTTCATATCATCATATATTATAGCTATTCCATAATAAGCACCGGCTTGGTTAGGGGCTATGTCTAAAATCTCCTTATACCTTTTTATAGCTTCCTCTTTATTTCCTAATTGGTCACTTAATAAAGCTATATTAAATAGAATATCTACTGAATCCTTGGTACTTACACTAAATTCAAGGGCTTTTTTATATAGTTCAATTCCTTTTTCAATATTACCATCATTACAAAAGTTATCTGCTAGGATTATATAGTTTTTCATCTTATCTGTTAATCTTCTTTTCATCTTTTACACCTCTTACTACATCTATAGCTTTGACAACACCCTCATCAATAACGGTCTACGGATAGTCACAGCCTCCTTAGGACATAACTCTTGACAGCAGAAACATCTTATACATCCGTCTAAATCAACTACAGGTCTATTATTTACCATCTCTATAACCTTAGGTGGACAATTTGCAGCACAATCTCCACATCCTACACAATCTTTATAATTAAATACAGGTTTTGGTCTTAGCATTGAATTTAACATATTTACAACTGGTTTTGGAAGTATATCACTGATAAAATCTATACTCTTAGTTTTAGGTACTTTAAAATCTTCTATTCTAAATTTTTCTATACTTCCTCCAATTAGTTTTACGTCATCTAAATTACCTTTACAAAGTCCCCTTTCTACACTTCTCTGTATAGTAGGCACATCAGTAGGTTTCAAGTTAATAATTGATGTTGCTACCACATCTAAATGATGGGGACTAGTAGAAGATATTAGTACTCCAACTTCTCTTGGGTCACCTGCCGATGGACCTTCACCTTCCATACCAACTATTCCATCCATAAAGGAAAGTACAGGATTTGCGTATTCACATATATCTACTAATACGTCAGAAAAATCCTTTATATCCGGCATTTTTAAATGATATTCAGCTTTCAATACTCCAGGAATAATTCCGAACATATTTTTTACTGCTCCAGTGAATGTAGCCATTCCATGGGTTTTTAGCTTCGATACTGAAATGACCTTATCTACATCCTTTAACATCTCTGTTACAGTTAAATTCCTTAGTATCTTACCTTTATCATTTTTAACTGTCATCTCATTAGTATTGTAGTTTAAATTTGCTCCTGTTTCTTCTGCTACTTTTTCCATTCCACAAACCTTGTATATACCTTTAAGCATCCTTTCATTAAAAGGTCCTCCAGGACTATCCCCTATAAGCACATTTGCCCCATACTCTATAATCACTTCTGCTAATGCCTTAACAACAGCAGGATGGGTTGTAGTAGCTTCTTCTGGTCTTTTCTTCATCAATAAATTAATTTTAAGTAAAACAGTTTCTCCTTTGTTTATGTATTTTTCTATTCCACCTAAATTTTCAAAGCTCTTTACTACCGATTTTTTCACTAAATCATAATTGTAATCCCTACATTCGACTAAAGAAACCTGAGTCTTTTCCATTAAGTCCCCTCCTAAAATCTAACCTCTAATCTTAACTTCTTCAAACCAACCTTTAATACTCTCTTCTATATTTTTTAGTTCACTTCCTTTGTATGAAGTGAATTTTCCTTTTCCGGCTAATACCGTTTCTCCATCTTTAAAATTCTGCATAATGTATCTTTTACTTCCCTTAATACTCTCCGCTAATTCAATAATATCTTCCTTTGTTAATAACTCTTTACACACTGTAGTTCTAAACTCATAGTCTATATTTGAATTTCTAATAATATCTATACTTTTCTTTATATTTTCAATATCTATTTTAACATTAACTACATCTTCGTATTTATCAAAGGGAGCTTTTATATCCATAGCTACATAGTCAATAAGCTTGTTATCTATTAAGTTCTTCAATAATTCAGGATTAGTTCCATTTGTATCAAGTTTAACTAAATAATCAAGCTTTTTAACCCTAGTTATAAAATCATATAGCTTAGTATTATATAGTGTAGCCTCTCCCCCTGAAATACATACTCCATCTAACATTTTACGTCTTTTATTAAGAAAGTCAAATATATATTCTTCATCTATAAATTCTCCTTCATTATTCACTAATTCTCCATTATGACAATAGGGACAGCGAAAATTACATCCACCTACGAATAATACTGTACATATTTTGTCTGGATAATCAATAAATGATGTTTTTTGATGTCCTTTAAATAATTGCATGCTTTACACTCCTTCCTGTAAAAAGGCGACTAAGGTCGTCTTTTGGCTATTCGCTTAACAGTACTTTATACTCTTGTTCTTGAGGGACGCCCCGTCCCTCAAGCCATTACAATAATCGACTCACACATACATAGTCACAGATTATTTCATAAGACAATAAAAAACATGGGACAAAGGGGCTAGCCCTGTTGTCCCTAGATTTTAGTTTTAAGCTGTTTCTTTAGTCTTTTTTTTACTTAAACTATGGTCTACATCAAACTCTAACCTATCTTTAAACTCTTCTTTCTTACCTTTATTCCATGATTGTACCGGTCTATGGAATCCTACAACTCTAGTCCACACTTCTGTTTGCTTACCACATTCTGGACAAGTAAACTGCTCTCCTTTTAAATATCCATGGTCCGGACATATACTATATGTAGGAGTTAAAGTAAAGTACGGTAATGTAGTGTTTTCAAATACCCTTTTGATTAATAATTTTACTGTTTCTACACTATCTATTTCTTCTCCTATGAATCCATGGAATACAGTTCCTCCAGTATATAATGACTGTAATTTGTCTTGTAATTCTACTGCTTCAAATACATCCTTTGTATGATTTACTGGTAATTGAGTTGAATTTGTATAATATGGTTCTTCGTCACCTTGAGTAATAATCTTAGGATACATTCTTTTATCTAATCTAGCAAATCTATATGAAGCACCTTCTGCTGGTGAAGCTTCTAAGTTCCAAAGACTTCCTGTTTCCTCTTGGAATATTCGTATAACTCTGTTCATAAATTCCATTATTTCAATAGCAAATTCATTTCCTTCTTCTGTAGTTATATCCTTACCTAATAAATTTAAACAAGCTTCATTCATACCATTAAGGCCGATAGTACTAAAGTGGTTTTTATAGTACTCACCTTCTGCTTCCTTAACACCTTGTAGATAGAACTTTGAGTAAGGATAAAGTCCAGCTTCCATATATGATTCAAGAACTTTTCTCTTAGTTTCACAAATTTCCTTCGCAAGCTCCATAAGCTCTCTTACTCTACGTTTGAAGTCTTCTACTGATTTCGCTAAATACCCTATACGTGCCATATTAAGAGTTACAACATTGATTGAACCTGTAAGTGGATTAGCACCAAATAATCCCCCACCTCTTCTTCTAAGCTCTCTATTGTCTAATCTCAATCTACAGCACATACTTCTAACATCTTCTGGATTTAAATCACTGTTTACAAAGTTTGCGAAATATGGTGTACCGAATTTTCTAGTCATTTCCATTATAGAATCTGCCACTTCTGAGTCCCATGGGAAGTCGTTAGTTATATTAATGGTTGGTATTGGGAAACTGAAGCTTCTTCCTGCTCCATCCCCCTCCATCATTACTTCACAGAATGCTTTATTGAACATATCCATCTCTTTTTGGAATTCTCCATAGGTTTTGTCCATTAATTTTCCACCAATTATTGCATTCATATTTTTTAACATAGGATGAGGTGTTATATCTAATGTTATATTCGTAAATGGTGTTTGGAAGCCAACTCTAGTAGGGATATTTAAGTTATATACGAAACTCTGTACTATCTTTTTAACCTCTTCATATGTAAGACCATCATAATAAATAAATGGTGCTGCATATGTATCTAATGAACTTACTGCTTGTGCTCCAGCCGCTTCTCCCTGTAATGTATATAACCAGTTTACTATTTGTCCTAAAAATGACTGTAAATGCTTAGGAGGACGTGACTCTATTTTACCTGACGCTCCTTTAAAGCCTTTGTATAATAATGCTTCTAAATCCCAACCACAGCAGTATGGTGCTAATAATCCTAAATCGTGTATATGCAAATCCCCGTTAATGTGTGCATCTCTAAGTTCTTTTCTATATATCTTATTTAACCAATATTTTTTAGTTATTGACTCTACTATATGATTATTTAATCCTTGCAAACTAAAGCCCATATTAGCATTTTCATTTATTCTCCAGTCTTCTAAAGATACATATTCATCTATCATTTTTTCTGCATCCATAAATAAGTTCTTGGCATGTCTTAATTCTTCATGTTTTTGTCTATATAATATGTAAGCTTTAGCTGTTTTAGCATGTCCTTCTTCTATTAATACCTTTTCTACTACATCTTGTATATCCTCAACAGTAGGAATCCCTACTCCATGTGTTTCTTTTAATATATTTTCTGCCATTTCCGCTAGTCTTTTCGCTTCTTGTCTGTCATCTCCCCCAACTGCCCTAGCTGCTGCAAATATTGCTTCTTCAATCTTATTTACGTCAAAGTCTACTATGTCTCCATTTCTCTTTTGAACCCTAGTAATCAAGTAATCAGCCCCTTTATATTGTGGTATGTTTATTTTGTGTACATATATATAGTATTATACGTCTATTAATATTGTAGTTTATATAGGATATGATTTCAATGATTTATTTTAATTTTAACTTTATTTTTTGGATTTAGTAATAAATACATAAAAACAAAAGCGTCTGACGACGCTTTTTTAGTTAGTAGCATTTTAGTCAGCTCTTAGTTCTTAGAAAGAATTAGGCTATTCTCTGTTCGCCTTTCGCTTTTCGATAATAATTTTACATTTTCAATTTTAAATTTTATTTAATTATTATCTCTTCCCCTTCTTTTAACCCAGCAATAACCTCTACTTTATCTTCTCCTTCTATTCCTACCTCTATCTTTCTTTGTTCAGTAGTATCATTTTTTACCACATTCACATATTTCCCATCTTCAAATTCAACTACTGCTGTATCTGGTATTACAATCACATCTTCTTTTTTATCTGTGATAATCTTAACATCTACTTCATAACCAACCCTTAATTTTTCAGTTGATTCTTCTAAGTCAATTTCAACCTTTACCCTTTTTTGCTCTATACCTAAATCTGACAATTTACTGAAAGCCTTAGGATAAATCTTTCTCACTTTCCCCTTTAAATTCTGTAAGCTTAAATCCTCACTATAGACAAAACTTAAATCTCCTACTTTTACATCACCTATCTCACTTACTAATATATCAGTCTCAACATATAATTTATCTATATTCCCTACTTCAACAATAGCCATACCTGGTTGTACAAATCCACCCACTTCTACAAACCTTTCTAACACAACTCCGTCAACAGGTGATTTTATTAGGTAATCTTGTTTAGTCTTTTTCAACTGGTTAAGCTGATACTTTAATTCCTCTATCTGTGCTTGATATTGTTTTCTAATATTGTCTGATGGTCCTTTCTTAAGAGCTTGTAGCTCATTTTCTGCTATCGTTAATGATTCCTGTTGTATTTTTAAGTTATCTAGAGCCCTTTGGTATTCATCGCTACTTATAGCTCCTTCTTTATACAATTTTTCGCTCTTTTCTGCATTCCTTTTTGCTTCATCTACCGCAATCTTGGCTGAACGTACATTGGCCTCTGCCTTATTTATCAGTTCTTCTTCTGGAAGCTTTACTGCCTCTCTATAAGTAGCCTGTAAAGCCTTTAGCTTAGCTTCTAGAGTTTTTATCTGAAGCTCTATATTCTCTGTATCTAATCTAGCAATTACGTCTCCTTCATTTACTTTATCTCCAACTTCTACACTTAACTCTAATATCTCTGCTGAGCCTTTAGAATATATCTTCCTTTGATTGTCCGACTTAACTGTTGCAGTCTCTTCTACGTACTTTTCTATTTCTCCTTTTGAAACTGTGTAAGTAGGAGCGCCAACTTCCTTCTTATTTATTCCTACATAAAGTCCAGCTCCAGCTATTATAATAACAATGATACCTATTAAGATAAATTTAACTATTTTCATTAAACTAGCCCCCTTAAGAAATTCTAGTTTTTAATGCCTCTATAAAATCTAATCTGTCTATCTTCTTATAAGTAGCAAATTGTGCTAACAATACAAAGATTGTAGTAACAAGCATAGTTATTATATAGGTACTAATTGATGCATTCATTTCTAAAACATATAGCTCTGTACTAAACATTTCTTCAAGTGCTTCTAACATATACCTACCTAAAGGTATGCCAAAAACTACTCCTAAAATTGTCATCACTATATTTTCCTTAGTTATCATGTTGAATATCTCTGTTTTAGAAAATCCCATAACCCTTAAAGAAGAAAATTCAAGTCTTCTTTCTGATATACTCATAATAGTTGAGTTATAAACAATAACAAAACCTAAAACTCCTGAAAATATTAACATTACCCCTATAGAAAATATAGTTAGCTGTAAAAATTGTTCAAATATTTTACTCATATCCTCTAAGGATTGCACTGAAGATATATATTTTATATCCTCTAATTTATTTTTAACATCATCACTTGAATCTAAATATACCCCTGTTGCCATTTCTTTATCTGTTAATTTATTCTGCATATAAGATATATTCATATATCCATTTAACCCGAGCGACTGCTTTATTACATCCTTAACCTCTATGAACATATCATCTTTATTTGGAATATAAGATTCTATCTTAATTTTATCTCCCTTATTGACACCTAAATATCTAGCTATTGATTCCGATAGTATTATTCCTTCGTTAGGTAATCTTATTGGTTGTCCTTCTAAGTTAATAAAACTATAAAATTCTGTATCCTTAGGTACACCTATTATATTTACTACTTTTTCCTTTGTTCCGTATACAAGTTCAAAGGGATATTCAATTTTAGGCTCTATTTCTTCTACTTCTACAATATGTTTCAAATCTTTAACCACTCTAACATTTAATGGTCTATCAAAATTTATATTGTAGTCCATTTTTTGAAATCCACCATAATGACTACTAAATATTTCAGTAAATGAATCTTTAGTTACTACAGGTAGCAAAGTTATTGCATAGGTCATAGCTATACCTAATGTAATAAAAATAAATCTTTTTTTATTCCTAAATATATTTCTCAATACCATTTTCCAGCTAAAGCTTAATCTTTTCCACAGAATTCCCAATCTATCTAAAAATATTCTTCCACCGGATTTTGGTGGCTCTGGTCTCATAGACTCAGCTGGATGTATTTTCATAATTTTTCTAGCGCCCCACATTCCTGCTGCTATACAAAATATCACTGTTAATATAATTCCTGTAATTGTATAGACATAATAAAATTTAAATTTCAACATAGGTATATTGAAAAAATGAGTATATAGCTCTGCTATATAGCCTGATAAAATAGTTCCTATTATGATTCCAAGTAACGAACCTACAAACCCTATAATTAATGAATACTTAGTATAATGTAATATTATGTTTTTATCGCTATACCCTAAAGCCTTTAATACACCTATAGAAGTTCTATCATTTCGTACCATTCTAGATAACATAGCAGCAATTATTACAGCAGCAACACCTAAAAAGATTATTGGCATACTACTTGATGATTTCTTCACTCCATCTATTTCCTCGGAAATAATTCTATCACTTAACTGTTCATCCTTGGTATATATCCTCTTTACTCCATATTTGTCTAGCTCTTCTTCTACTTCTTTTTTTACCTTTTCTACATCCCAGTTCTCTTTAACCTTTATCAACACTTCATTGTAGCTATCTTTATATCCAAAACTCTGTCTTGCAAACTCCTCTGATACATAGGCTACACCGAATTTTTCTGGCATTGGCAATAGATTTTGTTCATTTTCCATCAAATATATATATTCTGAGCTAGCAACTATACCTTTGACGTTAAGGTTGTACACTTTTCCTTGGATTTGAGGCCTTATAGTTCCTCCTATAGTTATATCACGTGCATTTGCAAATTGCTGTAATAACAATGTATCTTTACTTTTATTTTCAATGTCACTTCCTTCAATCTTATAAACAATATTTATGTCATTATCCTCTGGTAAAGATATTATTCTAATATTCGCCTTTTCTTCACCGTCTTCAATCTTTAACGGTACATCGTGAACAATTCTACCCTCTACTATATCGACTCCATTTATATGTTTTACTTTCTCTAGAGCTGTCTCTTGTATCTTGACTACTTCTACATAAATATCAGAAAAATTAGTTATATCATAATAATAATTTATAGTATCCTCTAAATTGACAGCAGCCATACTCAAAGCTGTATATACTATAAGGCCTACCATAACAAGCACTGTAATAGCTATAAACTGACCTTTAGAGTTTTTTATAGACCTTAATAATCTTAAATCTAATTTCTTCATTACCACTCTATCCTTTCAGGCTCTAATGGATTTTGATTTATTTTATTTTCAATTATTTTTCCACTTCTCATTTTAATCACTCTATCTGCCATTTCAGCTATTGGTGAGTTATGGGTTATTATGACGACTGTTTTTCCATATTCCTTATTAATCTTATTTAGTAGTGAAAGAATAGAAATACCTGTTTTAAAATCTAATGCTCCAGTTGGCTCATCACAGAGTAGTAATAGTGGATTTTTAGCTACAGCCCTTGCTATAGCTACCCTTTGCTGCTCCCCTCCACTCATTTGAGATGGAAAGTGTCCACTTCTATCTGAAAGTCCTACATTTTCAATCACTTCATCTATATCTAATGGAGCTTTACACAATTCTGTTGCTAGTTCTACATTCTCTCTTGCAGTAAGATTAGCCATTAAATTATAAAATTGAAACACAAAACCAACTTTATTTCTTCTGTATAATGTCAATTCTTTTTCATTATAGTTAGTAACTTCTTCGCCTTGAATAAAGACTTTTCCTTCTGTAGGATTATCCATGCCCCCTACTATATTTAATAATGTACTTTTTCCTGAACCACTTGGTCCTAATATTACAACAAATTCACCCTCGTATATTTCAAAATTTACTCCCCTTAACGCTTTTACTGTTACTTCTCCCATTTGATAGTTTTTACTTAAGCTTTCAACCTTCATTAAAACTTTTTTATCCACCACTCCACCTCCATATACAATAATGTTACTAGGTACTGGGTACTTGGTACAAGCATAATAAACTTGATACCAGTCCTTTACTTCTTATAATATAATTTAAAATTGAAAATTTAAAATGTAAAATTGTTAATTAAAAAAAATCAAAAAAGGCTCGGAAATTCCGAACCTTTAAATCATAGAGTGTATAGTTATAGAAGTCATAGTACCTATTATAGCTCCTACTGCAACATCTGACGGATAATGAACCCCTAAATATATTCTAGATATGCCAACCATACCAGCTATAACTATTAAAGGTATCATTAAAGTAGAATAATTCAAAGCTAATGATACAGCTAAAGAAAAACTAGCAGTAGTATGGCCTGATGGAAAAGAGTAATCTTTAAGATAAATGTTAAATGTATTTATTTTTTCTAGTATATCATAAGGTCTTAATCTTGCTATAGTTCTCTTCAAAATCTGTACCACCAAATGACTAGCCGATAGAGAAGTTAAACTTTCTAGTCCAACCATCCTCGTATCATTTTTAGTCATTGTTATTAAAATAACAGGTAATAATACAGAAAATATCGGGCCTCCAAGTCTAGTTATTAAAGGCATTATATTATCTAAAAGTCCACACTTTATTCTGTCATTAATTACATAAAATAATTTCTTGTCCCCACTTACAAACCCTTTTAAAATATTTTTCATATTCTTACATCCTTTACTTAAAATGCACTAATATTTTTTATATGTTTGTGTTTATATTATAAACTATATTGAATAAGTTTGTAAAACATTATTTACAATACTTTCAATGTAATTTTTTTGCAAACATTTAATATGTTTGACCGGATATTTAAACTTAGTAAATATAATACTACATAATAGTCGATATATTATTATATACAAGGAGGCTAATCATGTCTCTAAATACCAAAGATTTACAAAATTATATAACTAAAAAATCATTAAATAGCGGTGCTCTTCTTGTTGGATATACAAAAATAAGAAGAGTAGAGCCTGTAATAATACTAGGTTTTCCTTTTTCTGATAAATGTTTTTTTAACTATCCTATCACATTAACTAAACAATTAAGTAAGGTTTATAAAACAAGTAAAAACGTACAAAATATAATTGCTAAAACCTTAAAAAAAGAAGGATATTGGGCTGAATATAAAACTGTATTATCTGTATATGGCGATTTCAGACCTTTAGCAGTATCTGCAGGTTTAGGGGAATGGGGAAGAAATGGTTTAGTAGTAAATGAAAAATATGGCTCTAGTCTACTTTTTGCTGCTATATTTACCAATGCCCCTCTTAATACCTATATTCAAGACCAAACTAAAGAAGCACCAAAGCATTGTATTGAATGTAATGAATGTATAAATTCTTGTCCCGCTAATGCTTTTGAAAATGGCAGATTTCATCTTTATAGATGTCTTCCATATTCAATCAGAGGCTGTTCAGAGTGTTTAAAAAATTGCAGACAGAATAGGTAATAGAACAAAAACAAAATGCGAAACTAGTTCGCATTTATCTATAATTCACCTAAAATAATTTTCATCATTGAAAATGGTGCATATAATAGGTTTATAAAATATATATCTGCTCCTATGAACAATACTAAATACTTAAGATAATTAAAATACTTCTTATCTCTATAGTATGCAAATAAAACAATTGCCGATAAAATATTTAGAGCTATAGGAACTATATAAATCATAAAATTTGACTTTAATATATCAGGTATAAACTCTACTCCAGTTCCTCGATAATACATATTTTTAAAAGTAAATAAATTATATATAATATAGACTCCTAAGAATATGAAAAACTTTTTCTTATCGTCTTTAATATCCATTTTCTTAATTATAAACACTGCAGGTATAAAGACTAAAATAGAAAATATTAATACAACTGTTCCCTTTATAGCAGTAAGAGCTATCGCATAAAACGGAGTAACTAAAGCTTTTAAAAATGCATTCTTGTAATCCTGTTGAGTATAAGTATAGCTACTACGTTTAAAATCTTCATTAGTACTATTAAGCATTAGTCTATAACCTGAATCTTTAATTTCTAACCATGCTAAATAACTGCCCTTATCATTATCTAAAATAGTAGGGTTTTTAGAGTAATGCTCCGTACTTGATAAATAAGTAGTAGATTTTATATTACATGAACTATCTATATCAATCATAAAAATGTCTGCTTTAAGTGCATATTTGTTATCGGTATTTAATCCTGAACCAAAAAGTCTTATCCCATCATTGTATAATAATACGTCAATTCGGTCGTTTAAGTCAGCTATATTCGTATCACTTATAAAAGTAGCATCTACAACATTTAACTTTTTAGCATCCATTGATTTTACTTCTATTGTTACACTACGTTGTCCTCCTGGCAGAATCTTCATAACAGGATAAACCATAAAGAATTTATCTTCATTAGGTATTATATCGATTTCACCTATATACGTATTAACTAAATACTCTAATTTATCAACTTTTTTTAAGTTGTTCTCTTTAAAGTCTATTAAATTTCCCCCTAAGACTTCATCAGATAATTCATTTACTTTATTAACTATAAACATGTATCTTTGTCCGTTAAGCTCTCTTAAATATATATCTTTTATGTTCCATATGTTTTTAAAAGTTTCTTCAAGTTTAAGTTTATTATTATCAATAGAATATAACTGAATTTTATCTTTATTATATGCTTGTATATAAACAACATCATCAATTACTTCATAATTGAATCCTTCTATATTACCTACTAAAGTTTCGGGTGTACTAAACATACTATTTTCATTAAAACTAACTTTATATAGTTTAGAATCCTTCACATAGTAAAGGTTGTTTCTTATTAAATAAACATCCTTTATTTTGTTTTTGTTAAATCCATCAATCTGCGCTATTCCATTTTTAACCAATGTGCCATCACTTTTTACTAAACTATAATTAACCTGACCCTTCTTATCAAAGGTTATAGTTAGTATATTGTCTTCAAAACCTTCAATAAGAGGATTATGATTTATACCTGCACTACCTATTTCTACTCCTCTTCCCCATTCTCCTGTATAGCTAATGCTTTGTATTCTTAAATGATTATACATATGAAGTCCTATAAATCCTACAAGTATAGCAAATATAACAATAATGGTCCTTAAGCAAACTCTTCTCTTATTAAGCATATTTTCTCCCCCAATTATATCGTTTGTTATATTTTACTATTTTTCTGAATATTTTTAAAATTAATTAAATGTTAATTATTATTACGTTTTTTTAATATCTTACATCAATTATACTTAACCATCCTAATCCCTGCTCCAAAGAACACAAGCCCCATAATTATAAGTACAATAGTAGGTATAACGATAGCTTCAAAGCCTTTACCATACATAATTATATTAGTTAATCCCTGCACTGCCCATTTCGTTGGAGTAATTTCCGCAATCGTTAATAATATCTTATTACTTACAATCTCTAAAGGCCACATACATCCACCTAACATACCTAAACTAGTCAACACCACTGGACTTAAAGTAGCTAGTTGTGAATGGGTTTTAACTATTCCTGATAAGAATAATCCTAAACTAGTTACTGCAAATACAAAACCTGCTGAAACAGTTATTATTCCTAATATGCTTTTTCCTAGTTCAATGCCGAAAATATATTTTCCTGCCATAAACAGCACGCTTAACTGTATAAGACCTATAGCAAAAGTTACTACTAAGTTTCCACCTAATAAAGATGCCTTTGAGATTGGAGATACTATTAATCTCTGCCATGTTCTATATTTTCTCTCGTTTAATATTTCACCGATTGCAAATACAACAGTATACATTGAAAAGAATATTGAAAAACCTATTATTGAATATTGAGTATTATTATAACCATTTAAGTTTTCTGCACTTATAAAATTCTTAGACACTTCAATAGGTTTTCTATATTTCCAATATTCAACTGCTTTTTTATATGCGTTATTAAATATATCCTTTTTAGAACTATTGCTATATTCACTAACATATTCTGAAGTCATTTCAGCTATCTTTATATTTCCTATCATTTTACCAGTAATACTTGCAACTAATCTCTCTAACGTATATACATCTACATCGTCCTTTATCTTAGCTATACTTAGGCCTGGATCCTCGCCATTCTCTATTTTATCACCAAATCCTTTATCTATAATTATTGCTGATTTCACTTTCCCTTTATTTACATTTTCAATTGCATCTTCATAGTTTGTTAACTCATATTTGAAAGTACTATCTTCCTTTAACTCTTCTATTAACAATAGAGAATATTCACTTTCATCATTGTCTACCAATAATATCTTTGGTGTGTAATCTGAACTACCTATATAAGAAAACAGGAAAGCAAACAATAATGCCATAGCCGTCATTATTACAAATACTATATATTCATTCTTTAATCTCATAAGCCTTAACTTTATTATACTTAACATATTTCCACCCCTCTTTCTCTTTTAATAAAAATGTAGCTATCAATGTAAAAACAATCCCCATTGCTATCAATCCTAAGAGGGATGTAATTATTTTTCCAATTCCATTTCCTAACATAATTTTTTGATACGCCTTCAATGCTAATCCATTTAATGTGAAATAGCTCATTGTGTTAAAAAACTTAGGGAAATTTTCCAACGGAAAAAAACTTCCTCCTAAAAATGCGAGTATTTGTACAATAACCGATTGAAAAACTTCTGTTAGTTTATAATTCTCATTCCTATATGTTATTGCAGCTAACATAGTACCAAGTCCTGCTACTGCAAATACTGCACATGCTGTAGTTATACCTACTAATAATGGGTCTCCCCAATTAACTCCGAGGACTTTATTTGTAAATAGTATCATCACACCTATTTGAAGTATTGAAAACACGAAGATAGTGAAAAACTTACCAGTTACTATTTGCCACTTTGAAGTTCCTGCAATAACCATTCGTTGATAAGTCAAATTTTCCTTTTCTTCTAAAAGTGTCTTTGAACTTTCACCTGCTGTAAATAATATAAACATAGCAGTTATAGCTACTGCATAATACTGAAAACCTGTCATAGGCTTTTGACCTTTTACCTTTCTATAATTTATATTTACTGCTGACTGTTCTAAGATATCTGTTAACCCTTCTGTTATCTCTTCCATATTTTCAAACACATTAGCTCCCATTCCATTTGCAATAGCTGTCTCGATAAATACATTTTTTCCTATGACTATTGATGATACACCATCAGAAAAGCCTGTCATTATCCCATTAACTATCTGTGTTGAAATATTCATGTCTGGATGCCCTATAACATCTATATTTACTTTATTTCTAAAAGGAGTTAGAAAGTTTATATACATGTCATATACAAACCCTTTTGGTAATATAACTACTGCTGCCACCTCTTTATTCTCTACAGCCTTTAAAGCTTCATCTTCTTCCATAAATCTATAGTTAATAATCTTTTGTATTTCGTCTGATTCAAGCATTTGGTCGTTAAAAATTTTATCTATATTCATATCCCCTAGGGAATTCTTAACTTCTGAAATACTCTTTTCGTCCATATTAATCATTGTATTATTGCTTAGGGTTTTAACAAACTTTTCTGTTTCCTCTTCAGCATCATATTTCCTTACTATAGCTATGTCAACTTTATTTCTACTTCCTTCCTTGGCAAAACTACTACCTAGAGCTCCACCTAATATAGTTGTTAATATTATAGGCATCAATATAGTTATTCCTATCGCTTTCTTATCTGATAACCATATTTTCAAATCCTTAATTATCAAGTCTAATACTCTCATCCTTTCACCTCCTAATCCCTAAGGGCTCTACCTGTCAGATGTAAAAACACAGCTTCTAAATTTGGTTTCTTTATATCTATAGATAATATACTACTATCTGTTTCATTGACTTTATTAATCACATCTTTAAACAATTCTTCTCCATTTCGTGTGACTAAAATTAGCTCTTCTTCTAGTACATCAACTTTTTCAACATAATCTATCTCTTTTAACCTCTGAACCAGATTATCTGTTACTTTATCAAACCTTATATTTACCCTCTTTTGCCCTTTTATAATATCTATCAGTTCATCTTTAGTTCCTGATGCTATAATTTCTCCTTTATCCATAATACTAATTCTTGAGCAAATAGCTTCAACTTCTTCCATATAGTGACTAGTATATATAACAGTCATTCCCTCTTTGTTTAATTGAAGTACTGTTTCTAATATGTGATTTCTAGATTGAGGGTCTATCCCCACTGTAGGTTCATCCATTATGAGAATTTCAGGCTTATGAAGTAGAGCTGCTCCAATATTTATTCTTCTTTTCATACCTCCAGAATATTTTTCAATCCTTTCCTTTAATCTATCCTTTAATCCTATTATGTCGGCAACTTCATCTACCCTATTTTTTAGTTCTTTGCCTCTTAAACCATAGGCGTGTCCCCAAATTTTTAGATTTTCATATCCCGACAATGTAGGATATAATGCAATTTCCTGAGGTACTACCCCTAGTTCTTGTTGTATAGCCTTAGGATTTTTTAGTATACTCTCTTCTTTATAATAAATATCTCCCTCTGTAGGTTTTATTAAAGTAGATATCATTGATATTGTGGTAGATTTACCAGCTCCATTAGGTCCTAATAATCCAAATACCTCTCCTTTTTCTACTTCAAAGCTAATTCCCTTAACTGCTTCTATATTCTTAAATTTCTTTTTTATATTGTTTATTTCTAATAAGGTCATTTAATTATCCCCCTTCTCACTGTTAGAATTAAATATGTCTTCAAATATAAAAGGTATACCCTGTTCTATGTTTTCATTACTCAATATGTCTTCTTCTGTTAATTTAGGAAAGTTAAATTCTTGCTCCTTTTCTATACTCCAATTTTCTGTATTCATATTAAAGGTTATTTCCTCTGTTTCTCCTGGTTTAACGTCATTAAATCTAATTTTAAACTCAATATTTTCTTGTACAATATATCCGTCTATGTCTATATATGCATTATAATTAAATTCCTTTATTTCGATTTGATTAACCTTTTGTTTTAGCTCAGCTAATACTTCTTCGAGGTCTATATCCTGCTTATTTTCTTCACTGGCATTAGTGATTTTTATATACTCCTTAATCAAGTCCTTATTTTCTGAAACTATATCTAATGATTCATTTAACAATGTTTTTATCTGCTCACCTGTTAAGTCTATAGTAAAGTGAGTAGCCTTAACCCTGCCGTCTTCTGTATCTAGAATTGTCTTTTCTCCTGATACTACATCTTCTTTATTTAAAATTTCAGTCCATTTACTTTTTATTGATTTTAATACTTTTTCATAAAATTGATTCATAATATCAGGTTGTTTTTCTTTATTATCAATATCAGCTTTTTCTCCAGTCATATCACTCATGCTGATATATTTTTCTACTATTGGCATTTTCATATATACATCTTCACCATTTACATAAATTGTAGTATCAAATCCCATACCACCAAAGTTGTAATAATTTCTCACAATCATCTTATCCTGTGTCCAATCAAATGTAATATGGTTTTCTGTCTCTACTGTCTTAAAGTAGTTCAGTTTTTTAATTTTTTCCTGTGATAATCCCTCTGTGTTAAATTCATTATCAAGCTTAATCTCAAACATTGTCTTCCCTTTAGTTATTTCATCAGTCTTTTTGACTGCCTCTTTATAGGTTTGTAGGTCTTCTTTGCCGCATCCAATTAGTGATACAACCATAAAAGTGGTTAAAATAAATACAACTATTTTTTTCATCTTTTTTCCTCCTCTTCTTTTCTTAATTTTATTGTATTAAATCTTGATAGCTTTTTCTTGTAACTATATTCACTTTATCCTTTTGTGACCATGACTTTTGGCATAAAACAAATTCGACTTTGTCGATTTGTTAGTTAGTAGCTGTTACTCTGGTCTCAGCTCTTAGGAAAAATTCAAAAAAATCTTTGGTGCTGGGTACTGGAAATACAATTGATAATGGTTATCTTATTTTATTTCTGTAAAACCAAAAAATGTTTTATCGCCTAAATATATGGTATAATATTTAATATAGGTCTAATAGAAAAGGTGATAGTATGAACTTACAATATTTAAAAGCTTTTTATGTAACTGTAAAAGCAAATAGTATATCAAAAGCAGCTAAACTTTTACACCTTACTCAACCCGGTTTAAGTATGCAAATTCAATCTTTAGAAAAGGAACTGCAAGTAAATCTTCTCAATAGAAGTAATAAGGGAGTTGAACTTACTGAAGCTGGTAGGGTAGTATTTGACTATGCTAATACAATTCTTTCTCTACAAGAAAATATAGAAAGAGACCTTGAAAACTTAAAAACTGATAAAAAATATTTGCATATTGGTTCTTGTAAAATAGTAGGAGAATATGCTTTGCCTTGTAGTATATATATCTATAAGCACGATAATAAAGATGTTGATATAAACGTAGAAATTTCTAATAGTAGTCAAGTAGTAGAAAATTTATTAGATAGAACAGTTAATATCGGTATAATTCAAGGGAATGTAGATAATAAAAAAATAGTAACTGAAAAAATAGCTTCTGACAGAATTTTATTAGTCACATCATTACCCCTTATGAAAACTAATATTACAACTGATGAACTACGTAAGCTACCCATTATTTTTAGAGAGGAAGGCTCTGAAACAAGAAAAGCTGTTATTAATTTCTTAAATCAATATGATATGGATATTGATGATTTGAACATTATATATGAATTAAACTCTATGGAAGCTATAAAATCTTCAGTTCTAGCTGGTAAAGGGGTTTCATTTATACCTGAGCTTACTATAAAAAAAGAATTAAAAGATGGGGCTTTAACAAAAATCGATATTGAAGGCAATAGTATAGCATGTAGCTATTATATAGCATATAGAAAAGACCATGAATTAAGTGTTTATGAAAAGGACTTTATAAGTTTTATAAAATCTAGTAAAAGAGGATTTTGTTAAAATATGTATAGGGCTGGTTATCCAGCCCTATTGTTATAAAATATATTTTATTAAAATTTTACTTCCAAGCCATACTCCTAGGAACATGAATATTCCAAATACCCAACTGTGTAATGAAAATGATGGAATAGCGCTAAAAAATGCTCCAATATTACATCCAAGACTTAATCTAGTACCGTATCCCATAAGGATGCCACCTAAAAGACCAAATATTAGCTGCTTTTTATTCTTTATCTTCTTTATTCTAAATTCAGAAGCAAACAAAGTAGATATCAATGAGCCCAAAACTATTGCTATTATCATAACTGTATAGTAATTATTAATAAGGGTTTCTCCTGGCTTTAGGTTTTGTTTATAAACTTGATAATAATTCCACTCAAACACATCAATACCAAGTTTTTGTAGTATATACCCACCCCAGTATGAAAAACCGGTTGATAATTTCCATGCTAATCCTGTAGTAGCTAAAAGAATCACATTCAATATTCCTAATAAAATGCCACCTACCCAATATGGCCATGGCTTTTTAAATAACTTATTTATGATTTTCAACTTATCACCTACTTTGTCTTTTCTATATATATCTCCCATTTTCCTTCACTAATTTCCATATAATCTGAATTATAACCTTGTTTTTCTGCCCATTCAGTTATATTTATAATTGAACAATTGTGATTAGTTTCTATAATTAAAACTTCTCCCACATCTATCTTCTTAATTTCTTTAATAGTCCTTAATAAAGGCATTGGACAGATTTCATCCATGCAATCTATCTTTTTTTCTCCCATAGTGCTATCCTCCTAAACTACATCGACATTATATTATTCTTTTTATCATACCAATCTGCAAATATATACAGTATTATTAATATAATTACTTGTGATATTATTGCTAAAGGTAACCCTGTATATTCGGGTATATAGACCACTTGAGTCTTTGAAATTATAGCCTTGTCCCAAAATTCATAATGCTTAGCACCTAATACAGTACCTATTATTAAACCTATTAGAACAACTATTTGCAATTTAAAACCTTCTCCTATACGCATCAAAGTGCCACTTCCGCATCCACCTGCTATAACCATACCTATCCCGAATATTAATGCACCCATAGCAGTATGAAGTCCTACTGGATAAATTTGTCCTGGAATTTTATCTATGTTTAATACTTGACTATTCCCAATTTCTATATACTGAATGATTCCAAATCCCACAGTAGCTATAATTAAACCTATTATTATTGCCTTCATAATTGAAGTATTACCTACAAGGATAGGGTCTCTAAATCCTGCTGTAAAGCAAAATCTACTTCTTTGTAAAACAACACCAATAGCTAATCCAATTATCCAAAACTTACTTTTTTCAAAATCAAAAAACAAAAATAGAATATATATCATAATGGTTAATATTACCAAAATAATACCATAAAGTATTTGACTCTTTTTCTCACTTTGTTCCTTCTCTCTTCTCTTTTTTAACTCTTCTATCTTGCTAGAAGACATATATCACACTCCTAAATCAAATAGTCATTTTCTTTTAATTATACTATATCTCAATATTTATATCTATAATATACATTATAACTGTATTTAATAAAGGTATAAATCTTTATAGCTTTTTTTAGTGTGAACTGGAATATTGCTATTCACTTAATCCATTTTTTACTGAAAATATTGCTAACTGGGTTCTATCCCTAAGCTCTAGCTTATTTAATATATTAGTTATATGATTTTTTATTGTACCTTCACTTAAAAATAATTCTTTAGCTATTTCTTTATTGTTTTTCCCTTCTCCTAAAAATCTACAAATATCCTTTTCCCTTTTGGTTAACTTATCTACCCTTTTATCTATACTCTTACCATTGTTATTGTTGGCCATCTCATAAAATCTATCTACCACTTTTGCTGCAACATTAGGCTGTATAAGGGCTCCACCATTATACACTTCTCTTATGGCCTCTGCTATTCTTTCCGGAGTAGCATCCTTTAGTAAATATCCCGAAGCTCCATATTTTAGGGCATCGTATATGTACTCATCATCGTTAAATGTTGTAAGCACTATAATTTTAATCTTTGGAAAATCTTTTTTTATTCTTTTAGTAGCCTCTACACCGTTGACTTTAGGCATCTTAATGTCCATAAGTACCACATCAGGTAAGTTCCACTTACAAATATTATAGGCATCCTCACCGTTTGAAGCTAATCCACATATTTCTATGTCACCTTCACTACTAAGTATCATTTTTAAGCCTTCCTTTAATATATCTTGGTCATCTACTATTAATACCTTAATCATTTTTTACACCTCCCCCGGAATATACCCCCTAACTATAAAACCATCCCCTACTTTAAACTCGATTTCTCCATGTAATGCCCTTACCCTTTCTGTCATTCCTTTAAGCCCAAATCCTAGCTTTATGTCTTTATCACCAATTCCATTGTCTTTAATCTGAAATTCTATCTTTTCTTTAGTTAAGCTTATATTTACAATAATCTTTGTGGCTTTACCATGTCTAACTGCATTAGTCAAGGACTCTTGAACTACCCTATAAAGTGTTACACTTACTGTTGGAGTTAATTTTTTAATACTACCTATTATATTTAAATCTATATCTACTCCTGTCTTTTGTGAAAATTCGTCTATTAATTCTTTTATTGAATCTATCCCCTTTGATATTTGCTTATCTGGTTTTAATGTTTCTACAACCTGCCTTATCTTACTTAATCCTTCTCTAGCTGAAGTTTTAGAGGCTTTAAGTAACTTTTTAGCTTTTCCGGTATCTTTATCAATAATATGACTAGCCATCTCTAGCTCCATTATGATTCCTGTCATCATATGACCTAATGTATCGTGTATATCCCTAGCAATTCTATTTCGCTCTTCTAATATTGTAAGTTCTTCAATTTTTTGTGCGTATTCTTTTAGCTTCTTATGGGTATCTAAAAGCTCATCGTATAATAAGTCTTTTTTTAACTTCTGCTCTCTAAAGTATTGGGCAAAATTTATTACAACTAAAACAAATATATTTAGTAAAGTGAAAAAGGCCATCTCTGATATAGTAGCATAATTCGCTTTATAATATATTAAGTAAAAATATTTTATCAGTGAAGCTATCACTGTTAATATTCCTATTATTAGACTCCTTTTTCTATTTAAATACACCGAAGATTCCACTAATATGATTATGTAATAAGTATGAAAAAAGTAATTTATCAGATATTTTGAATTGTATTCTAGGTAGTATACTAAAATAACATCAATTATAAAGGAAAGCATATAAAATAAGTCTTTTTTTATTATAAACGCTCTGATAATACTTACTACAATATATATTCCTATGATAGCCATAAGCATATATAGTCTATCTTGGTGGGCATCTTCAAAGTTTATAGCACCGTAGAAAATTATGATAGACAACAATATTTTTATTAAGGTAAATAAAGCTATTTTTTTCTTATTCATTTTATTCACACCTTGAAAAATGAATTTTAAATTTTGAATTTTAAATTCTAAATTATACAATAAAATAATAAACTCTAGGTTATCGACGGATGTATCCTCTAATCCTCTATTATCTATTCCTCTATTCTCTAATACTCTAACTTATTAACATTTTCTACAAATGTATCCTATTTTCCTCTATAAAAAAAACTGGAACAGAAATAAATCCTGTTCCAGTTTTTACCTTAATTCTTACTTATATAGTTATAATTTGAACTTACAGTATTTCTAATAACCTTTTAATAACAACTATTGCTTCTGCTCTAGTTGCATTATCCTTTGGTCTAAATGTACCTTCTGGGTCCCCTTCCATTATCTTGAATGTATCTACTAGTCTAACATTTCTTCTAGCCCAGCTTGATACCGTACCTTCATCCTTGAATTTAACTTCTGCTGTTGTAACTATATCATCAAGGTTTGTAGTTGTAGTATATGAATATGCTCTCATAATCATAGATGCCATTTCTTCTCTTGTGATATTACCATCAGGGTTAAATACGCCATCTCCAACACCATTTACTATCTTTGCTTTATATGCCTTATCGATACCTTCCTTATACCATGCATCACTATTTACATCTGTAAAGCTACTTTCATCTATTTCCTTTATTCTTAATGCTCTTACAAGTAATGCTGCAAATTCTGCCCTTGTTATGTTATTATCTGGAGCAAATTTGGCATTATCATTTCCTTTAGCAATATGTTTAGCTGCCATAACCTCTATATCATATTTAGCCCAGTGGCCCTCTATATCATCAAATGTCTTGTTATATTCCATTACAACATATTTAGAAAAGTGGTCTGTCTCAAAGGTAATAGTTCTATCATCATTTACTTTACCACCAACATACTCCCATTCCTCTGTTTGTTCATTGTAATAATATACCCCTAATTTGTTTTTGTCTGAAACTTTGTTTTTATCATATTTAATTGTAACAGTAATTGAGCTATTGAAATTTTCAACTTTGTTATCTCCTACATATAACTCAAAGTCATATACATTTGAAACATTTATAGCTTCAGGCTTATTCTCAATAAAGCTATTAGTCTCCTCATTACCTAATGAAGATATCTTAAATTTTAGTTCTTCTCCATCGTTTATATCTACTGTTTTTGGATTAACCTTAAAATTTACATCATCAGTTTTTATTATTATAGGTTTATTATTAGTCTTTGATTTTTCAAGTATGTTAGATGGAATATTTACTTCAATCAGTTTTACATCCTGTTTAGCCACAGCCTCTACTACCATATTTTCTTCGTCTATTTTAACTTGTATATTTTTATCTTCAACCTCTACAATATCCTCTTCCTCTGATGGTTCTTCAACTATTCCACCACCTGATGGACTGCCTCCTGTAAATCCGCCAACGGGACTGTCATCACCTGATGTATCTTCATCATCTACTACAGGAGCTTCGACTATATTAACGTTTATATAGTCTGATTTTACCCAATTATTATCTAAATCCTCTGCATATATACGATACTGACCAAACTCATCTATGGTTATTACTGTGTTTCCTTCACCATAGACAATATCTACAACTGTCCCTGATATATTTTCCTCAGTAAACCATATATTATTATCATCATACCTTTCAACATATAATTCAGCTTGTCCATAAACCTCTTCTAAAATAGTTCCATGATTATCCTTTGTATATAAATTGATTTCCACTCCATTTGGTAGCTCCACTTCTTCATTAACAGCTTCTATATCTAATATAGGAGTATTAAATATCCTTTCTCCATCTACTAATCCATATCCAAAATATTCATCATTACCTTCATCACCTAAATCAATACTGGATTCAGCTAATATATCAGTAACTTGTTCAACTGTTAGATTATTGTTACCTGCTAAAATTAAAGCCACGTACCCTGACACAAAAGGTGTTGCCATTGACGTACCGCTCATGTATAAATATCTTTCATCTGGATATGTACTTAAAATATCCACACCAGGTGCAACTACATCGACTTCTTCACCGATATTAGAAAAGTCTGCAATTATAAAATCTGTATCTTGATACCAGTCCACTGCTCCTACTCCTACAACTCCTTCATAAGCAGCAGGATAACCCACTGGTGCTGTATATCTTACTGAATCATTATCAAAATCTATGTCCCCTTTTTCACCATGTATCCAATGATTACTTTCATTACCTGTAGCTGCTACTACAACTACTCCTTTGGATATAGCATATTGCACAGCCTGGTACTCGTATTGACTAAATTCTGCTCCACCTAAACTCATATTGATAACATCTGCTCCATTATCTGCAGCCCATATTATTGCATCCCCTATATCCTTCGAAGTTGCTCCATATGGTCCTATAACTCTTATAGGCATTATATTGACTCCACCAGCAACTCCAGCTATACCTAATCCATTGTCTACCATAGCCGATGCTATACCTGCTACATGGGTTCCATGACCATGTTCATCATCTGCTACTGTATCACCATCTACGAAGTCATATCCTTCAACAATACTGTTCTTTAAATCTGGATGATCTAAATCGACTCCAGTGTCTATCACAGCTATAGTTATATCATTTCTATCTTCTATACTTACATTTTCCCATGCATCTTGAATATTTGTAGCATATAATCCCCATTGATATCCATTTATATATTCAGGGTCGTTTATTTCATAAACTGACTTAATAACTGTTTTTTGTGAGTCTACATCTTCACTGTATGAATCAATTATGTTTCTTATAAACACTGGTTCAACATATTCAATATTAGAGCTATTTTCTAATTCTTCAATTACTTGAAGGATATCTTTGTTGTAAGATATATTAATCTCTTGTATAAGATTGGCACTTGATTGTGATAATTTACTGTTTTCATTTGTACTTTTATACTTTACGATTAACTTCCCTGGTATGATATTTGAGTTATGGTTACTTTGTGCATATACTTCATTTGATGGCAATAATATAAGGATTTGAACAAATATTAAAATAAAGCTAAGTATAATAGTAATTAACCTTTTATATTGCAATTTCATGTTTACCTCCTAAATATATTGTCTACTTTATAATTCGACAAGTTTTTTATTTTTCCTCTTTGGTATTTTATTGTATATATTAAGAAAACGCGAACATAAGTTCACGTTTCTCTTTATTTAACAGCTTTCAATTCATTTATTTCAGTCCAGTTTTTGGCAGTTATCTGCTCTAATATGCTAATGTCTTTTTTTATCTTATCTATGTCCTTTTTAATTACCTTTATATCCCCTTCAATAAACTCTATTTTCTCTATTGCTTTAGATTGTATTTGGAGCTTTTCTTCTATGCTTCTTAGTAATACACCATGTTCTTCTTTTATACCTTTAGTATCCGTCTCTACTACTTCTAATCTTTTATTCATACTCTTTGTCTCGTTCTCTACTACTTCTAGCCTTTTGTTCATACTCTTTGTCTCG
>NZ_ARZA01000266.1 GCF_000387765.1 Caldisalinibacter kiritimatiensis | reverse complement strand
TTCCTCCACTAGGGGAAGTTTCAATTAAATTCTGGGGGATTTTTCACTTGACAAATACAATATTAGCTTAGCTTTAAAATATTGTTAATAACAGAGTAAAATTAGCTTATATATTTTTGAAGTTTATAAATTAAGCCATTATGCTATACTGTTGTAAGATTTGTTGAAAGTTGGATATCAAACATATTTATATTGCGTGTTGGTTATATAGATTTTTAGATATTTCCGTAAGAAATTTCTTGCAAATTACTCTCCACTTGTTCATGTAAAAGTTTTTAATATCGTGTTTTATAACTTTTAATGTTTTCAGAAATATTGCTTATAGAAATAGGTCTTATGCATTACCTATTAGAATAATTTTCCTTTACACAAGGGTAGATACTAATTTTAATGGGTTCCTTGATATGTAGAATATTTTAACTTATAGCGGTTAAAAACAATTTATTTTTTCTTAGAGTAAAATTTAAGTAGGCAAAACTATCAAAAAAATATTAAAGATGCCCGAAGGC
>NZ_ARZA01000265.1 GCF_000387765.1 Caldisalinibacter kiritimatiensis | reverse complement strand
CGGTCCATAATAATAGTGTCGGGAACATAACGGTTGAGCCCAGACTTATATACGTTCCTATCGGGGGCGTATATGGGTCGGCCAAAGATTGTATACTGGTCTTAACAGGCTGGTATACAGTCGGAGGGAAGATCCTATATGGTTGGGAAAGGCTTTACTGTAGTCGTATCCAGTATATGATTGCAGTAAGGTCCCAACCTATCATATAGGGTCGAGCG
>NZ_ARZA01000264.1 GCF_000387765.1 Caldisalinibacter kiritimatiensis | reverse complement strand
TACTATTTAAAATCACAAAAATGTTCGATTTTTTGTGTCTAAAATATTGACATAAGTCCACCTTATAGCAATAGCTAACATAGACTTACCCCTAAAGTTAACACGTTCCACCAAAAGAAGTCGCATTAGAGCTCATAAAAAGCTCCTTGGAACCAGCATCGATGAGCGACCAGAACACATTAATGATCGTAGTGAATTTGGTCATTGGGAAATTGATACAGTAATCGGTAAGAAGGATAAATCTGATTCTGTTTTATTGACTATGACCGAGCGTAAAACCCGCAAAGAGATTATACGCAGAATTCCCGGCAAAACAGCAACAGACGTTAACAGCGCTCTTATAACCTTAGCAAATGAAGCTGGGGAGCATTTCTCCAAGGTCTTTAAGAGCATCACAGCAGACAATGGTAGTGAGTTCGCTGAACTATCTTCTTTTGAACAAGTAGGTGGTAGTAAAATATATTTTGCACATCCCTATAGTTCTAGTGAACGTGGGACTAATGAACGCCACAATGGCTTAATAAGACGCTTTATCCCCAAAGGGGAATCTATTAGTCAGTACTCTACTTATGCTATAACAGGTGTTCAAGAATGGTGTAACACGCTACCGCGTAAAATACTAAACTACCTCACACCTAATGAAGCTTTTGAAGATGAACTTAGGTTACTACTATACAATTAAATTTCCATAATATTACAGTTAAGAAATTAGTTCAATTTGTTATTGCAATTTAGCTAATTTAATTTTTACGGATTCCATGAATAATTCAGGATAAATATTAGTTTATGAAAATGCCTACCTACAAGATTTACACGTCTTGCAGGTAGGCATCTTTTATTTCACTTAACCTAATTACTAAAATTAAACCCTTCCCCTAATACTTCATGGACAAACCCTACTGTTATAAAAGCATCTGGATCAATATTTTGAACGTAATGCTTAATTTTTATATATTGCTTTCTAGATACGACAGTATTTATTATAGTTTTCTCTTTATTTGAAAATCCACCATCACCGTGATATAGAGTAGTTCCTCTACTTATGGTCTTGATTATATACTGGTTTATTTCTTCTTTTTTATCACTTATAATCATAATATTCATTTTTTTACTAAATCCTGCGATAACATTATCTATTACATAAGCATTGATAATAACTCCTAATAGAGCATATAGTCCAAGCTTAGCGCCAAAGGTTAGTCCTGCAAATATAGTAATAATAAAATCGGCTGAAAGCAATGCCTTTCCTATATCTAAATGGGTGAACTTATTTATAATCTTTGCTATAATATCTGTTCCACCTGTTGAAGAGTTTTGATAAAAAATTATGGCCATACCAATTCCTTTGATTATAATCCCATAGATTAAATTTATCATTATATCATCTATTATTGGCTTATCCATCGGGCTTATGATTTCGAACAAATATATCATCCCAGACAAAAGAAAGCTCGAGTATATTGTATATCCGCCGAACTCCTTACCTATTATTAGAAAGGCAAGGGCGAAAAGAATAATATTGGATATAGTCATTATGATCCCTATTGGGATAATAGGAAAAACTTTGTTTATAACCATGGCTAATCCTGTAACACCACCTACTGCAAGATTGGCAGGAATTAAAAAATAGTATAGTCCTACTGCCATAATTAATATTCCTATATTAATAAAAATAAATCTCTTAATATTAATCCTCATACTCATTTCTCCACAAATTATTATCCTTTAGAGCTTTCACCAAAGTTTCTCCCATAACTGCAGGGTTCTCTGCCACAGAAATTCCACAATTTTTCATAGTTTTTATTTTTTCATCAGCTGTTCCTTTTCCGCCAGATATGATAGCTCCTGCATGACCCATTCGTTTTCCTTTAGGAGCCGTTTGACCTCCTATGAATCCAACTACTGGCTTTTTCATATTTTCTTTAATCCATAGGGCTGCTTTTTCTTCAGCTGTTCCACCTATTTCACCAATCATAACGACTGCATCGGTATTCTCATCCTCATTAAATGCTTTTAATACATCTATAAAATCTGTGCCATTAACAGGATCTCCTCCAATTCCAACAGCTGTAGATTGACCTATTCCCTTCTCAGTTAATTGATGAACTGCTTCATATGTTAAAGTACCGGAACGGGATACCACTCCTATTCTACCTTTTTTGTGTATATATCCAGGCATAATACCAATTTTACATTCATCGGGGGTTATAATTCCAGGACAATTAGGCCCAATTAATCGAGTCTTCTTCCCTTCCATATATCTTTTGACTTTTACCATATCATTTATTGGAATATGTTCTGTTATGCATATAACCATATCTAAACCAGCATCTACTGCTTCTAAAATTGCATCTGCTGCAAATCTAGCCGGCACATATATAACAGAAGCTGTAGCTTTAGTTTGAACAACAGCCTGTTGTATAGTATCAAATACTGGAACCCCTTCAACTTCCGTACCACCTTTCCCCGGGGTAACACCTGCAACTATCTTAGTACCATATTCTAGCATTTGCCTTGTATGATATTGGGCTGTTTTCCCAGTTATACCTTGTACTATCAATTTTGTATTTTTATCTACCCAAATACTCATTTTTTGTCCCCACCTTTCTATTTAATTAACTCTACTACTTTTTTAGCACCTTCATCCATAGATTTGGCTGTTACTATGTTTATATCAGAACTGTCAAGAATTTCTTTACCTAAAGAAACGTTTGTACCCTCTAAACGTACCACTAAAGGAACCCTTAAATTTACTTCCTTTGCAGCTTTAACTATTCCACTAGCAATTACATCACATTTCATTATGCCACCGAATATATTTACAAATATCCCCTTAACTCTATCATCAGACAAGATTATCTTAAATGCATTGGTGACCTTTTCTTCCGATGCTCCACCGCCAACATCTAGGAAATTAGCCGGTTCTCCACCATAATATTTTATGATATCCATGGTAGCCATTGCTAAACCTGCGCCGTTTACCATGCAACCAATATTTCCATCTAGGGAGATATACGATAATCCATGCTCAGATGCTTCTACTTCCTTTTCATCCTCTTCATCTAGGTCTCTGTATTCCAATATATCTTTATTTCTATATAAACTGTTTTCATCGAAATTTAATTTAGCATCTAGTGCAATCACTTTTTCCTCTGCTGTCACTACTAAAGGATTGATTTCTGTTAGAGTGCAATCCTTTTCCATAAAGCATTTATATAGATTCATCATTATCTTTACAGTATCACTAATTACATTTGACGGTATATTGATATTAAAGCATAGTCTTCGTGCTTGAAATTCAGCCAATCCTACCACTGGGTCGATAACTTCCTTGAATATTTTTTCAGGACTTTTAGCGGCAACTTCCTCAATATCAGTTCCACCTTCCTCAGAGGCTATCATTGTCACCCTTGAAGTTTCTCTATCCAAGGTAATTGCTAAATAGTACTCCTTTTCTATATTACACCCCTCTTCTATTAAAAGGGTTTTAATTTCCTTTCCCTGGGGCCCAGTTTGATGGGTTACTAAGTTTTTTCCTAATAGTTCTTCTGAAAAATCTCTAATTTCGTCTATGCTTTTTGCAATCTTCACTCCTCCTGCTTTTCCCCTGCCTCCAGCATGAATTTGAGCCTTTACAACTGCTATATTACTTTCAATTTTCCAAGCTGCCTTCTCGGCATCCTCTATCTTTGTTATAACTTCTCCTTTAGGTACTGGTATATTGTAGCTTTTCAATAATTCTTTAGCTTGGTATTCATGTATATTCATTTATAGCCCTCCAATCTTATATTTTGAACAAAATACTTGTAAATAAAATCATAAAAAACAATGCAAAGGGATATGTTGCTCCGTATCCTACTGTAACATCATCGCTATCAAAGGCTTCTATAGAAGCTGCTAATCCAGGTGTACTGGTCATCCCACCACATATTCCTCCTACTAGATATATATTGCTTAGTTTTAGTATTTTCTTGCCAACTAAATATCCAAATAAGATGCTAATAACAGCTGTAAAACCACCTACTACCAATAATTGAGCTCCAGATGTCTTTATAAGATTCAATGCATTATATCCATAGTTCAGTCCTACAATGGAAAGAAACATATTTAATGATATATCCCTTACTACGCCTAGCTGCCCTTTATTCATATTAAAGTTTAGAAAACTTATTTTCTTGATATCCCCCAGGATTAGGGCACTTATAAGTACTCCTCCTGTTGATCCTAATGAGAAATATCCTAAATAGCTTCCTAAATAAATATTTATTTTTCCAATGATAATTCCTAATAAACATACAAAACAAAATGAAACTATGTTGAAGTTTATTTCGTTAGAATTAGCAACCTCTTTTTTACCATGTAATTTTCCTACGGTTATATGATTTTTTTGATGTTTCCCTAATAGCTGTACAAAAATTATTACAATGGCAACTCCAGGTATATAGGATATTGAATAGCCTAAGCCAATCATTGCCTCTGCATTTCCTGCTAGTTCTTTAGCAGACTCAATAGCAGTAGCTAATCCTGGTGAACTGGTTAAAGCACCTACATATGTTCCAATGATGCTAATTTTTAAATCATTAAATAATACATTGATGAAAAACCATGTAGACAATGCTCCTGTTGAGGTTATAGCTAAGGCCAAAACCATGAATCTATACCCATTTTTTTTGATTGTCTCTCTGATATTTTTTGATGCTAATAATCCTACTGATGCTATAAAGCCTATGAGACTTAGCTTAAATACTTCCTTTGGGATAAAGGGCTTACTTAACATTATAGAATCCTTAGCTTCCATCTGTAGATATTTAGTGACCAAGTAACTTATCACAATACCAACAAACAGTCCTCCAGAGCTTCCTAGCTTAATATTTTTGTAGTGTAACCTTCCAATTAGTTGTCCTAAAAATATACTGGAAAACATAAGTAAAAGGGGATTTGAAATAAAGTCTGTAATGTTCAAATGTCATACCTCCAATAAAAAAACTCAGCATATCTGCCGAGTTTTACACATGAGTTATTTCATAACAAAGAGCCTTTCTATACATAGAAAGGGCATTATTAATATACAGTAGAATGTATCAAATATTCTACTATCAAATAACACCTCCTCATCCTCGTGAGTAATAAAACGGCATTGTTCCCATTGGCAGGTCTCCTGACTAAGGAATAACAAATCTTACACCTTCCCATACTACCAATACAGTGGTATAAGTAAGATTCTATCCATTACAGTGGCGGGACCGTGTTGGAATTTCACCAAACTTCCCTATTAAGCAACCCCATAATATGAGTTGCACCAACAGCCTCTATATTCAATTACAATATAAAATATATCATCATTACATCAAAATGTCAACGAAAGATAATAAATCGTTACTGTCAAGTAATAGTTGGCAATTTTTCTTTTTCAAAATTAATCATCCAATAATTT
>NZ_ARZA01000263.1 GCF_000387765.1 Caldisalinibacter kiritimatiensis | reverse complement strand
AAAAAAATTGCTGACGATAAAGGCTTTGTAATTCATACAATGGAAGTAATGCCGGACCATGTTCATTTATTTGTATCGGCACATCCGAAGATATCACCATCATATATTGTAAAAATGTTAAAAGGTATAAGTGGAAGAAAGCTTTTTATAAAACATCCAGAGCTTAAAAATAAACTTTGGAAGGGTAGATTATGGAATTCATCTTTTTATATAGAAACTATAGGTTCTATATCAGAAGAAAATATTAAAAGGTATATTGAAAACCAAAAGACAAGGGGTTAAAAAGATGCCAGATAAAGAAATTATCATATTAACTAAAAAATTTCATTTGAAGCCTACTGAGGAGCAAAGTATTATATTAGGTAGTATGTGCAAATCTTCAG
>NZ_ARZA01000262.1 GCF_000387765.1 Caldisalinibacter kiritimatiensis | reverse complement strand
ATTTAAATAAATAAAATGCAGTATTTATGCGAGTTGTAGAGTTCTGCAACGAGCTATTAATAGCATAAAAAGGGGGGAATTTTTGTGAAAAAACAATTAAAAGCAGATTTAGCGTTGCTATTAGTAACAGTTGTGTGGGGGACAACTTTTGTAATAACTAAAAATGCACTAAAAGATATACCTACATATAACTTCTTATCACTTAGGTTTATATTAGCTTTTTTATTTTCAGCTATATTTTTTTATAAAAATATGAAAAATACTAATACTAAAACACTCCTATACGGTACACTAATAGGAAGTGTGCTTTTTGCTGGGTATGCATTTCAAACTTTAGGACTTAATTATACTACTGCATCAAAATCAGGATTTATCACAGGCTTTTCTGTTGTCATAGTACCAATTGTTTCTGCTCTTTTATTGAAAAGAATGCCTAAAGGCTCATCTATAATAGGTGTACTATTTGCGATAGTTGGCTTAGGGCTTATGACTCTTAATACTGACCTAACCTTTAACATAGGTGATTTTTATACTCTTTTATGTGCTTTTGCATTTGCTTTTCATATTATACTTGTTGGCAAATACACTACACAAGTTGACTCTATTGCATTGGCAGTAATTCAAATTGGAGTAGTAGGAGTGTTAAGTCTTATTTTTTCATTTACTACTTCTAAACCTTTTATTATCCCTACTACTACTGATATATGGATAGGTATATTCATTACAGGTATATTAGCAACCTCTGGAGCTTATATCATTCAAAATACTATGCAAAAATTTACATCACCAACTCATACAGCATTAATATATACTGCTGAACCTGTATTTTCAGCAATATTTGCATTTATTTTGCTAGGTGAAGTAATGTCAACTAAAGGTATTATAGGAAGTATACTGATTGTTATGGGTATGATTTTAGCGGAAATATAAAAAAGCAGCAAAGCTGCTTTTTTTCTATTCACTATTAACCATTAAAATTTCCTTTATAACATTCCATATCTTGTCCTTATTTGTCTTTTTAGTAGCTGAGAAAGGAATAATTAACTCCCTATTCTCAACGCCTAACTCTCTCTGTAACATAGAAATATGCTTAGCTTGTTTACCTCTAGATATTTTATCGGCCTTTGTAGCTATTACTATCCCATTAAATCCAAAGGACTTTATCCAATCATACATAACTTTATCGTGCTCACCTGGAGAATGTCTTATATCTACTAACAGAAAAACTTCTGCTAGTGTCTTTCTGTTTACTAAATAATTTTCTATCATCTTACCCCATTTTTTTCTCTCTTTTAAAGATACTTTAGCATATCCATATCCCGGTAAGTCTACAAATCTAAATTGGTCATTAATGTTATAAAAATTTATTGTTTGAGTTTTTCCTGGTTTTGAACTAGTTCTAGCTAAATTTTTTCTATTGATTAGTGTATTAATTAGTGAAGACTTTCCAACATTTGACCTACCTGCTAAAGCTATTTCTAATGGCCCTTCTTCTGGATATTGACTTTGCTTAACTGCTGTTATTAATAATTCTGCCTTATTTACTTTCATCTTTACCATCCTCTTTTACTAAAGCGTGTTCTAGTACTTCATCCATATTTTTAACGAATACAAACTGAACTTTTCTCTTAACTTTACCAGGTATTTCCTCCATATCTTTTTTGTTATCTTCAGGTAAAAGTATCTTAGTTATACCAGCTCTATTGGCTGCTAATACTTTCTCCTTAATTCCACCTACAGGAAGAACTCTACCTCTTAAAGTTATTTCTCCTGTCATAGCAACATTACTGTTTACAGGTATGTCAGTTAATGCTGATATTACAGCTGTTGCCATAGTTATACCTGCGGATGGTCCATCCTTGGGTATAGCTCCTTCTGGCACATGAATGTGTATATCCATTTCTTCATAAAACTTCTCATCTATGTCTAACTCTTCAGCTTTTGACCTTATATAACTTATCCCTGTCATTGCGGACTCTTTCATAACATCTCCTAGTTGTCCTGTTAACTGAAGCTTACCCTTTCCTTTCATCATATTAACTTCTATAGACAACGTATCTCCTCCTACAGGAGTCCAAGCAAGTCCTATAGCTAATCCCACTTGATTTTCCTTTTCTGCTGTTCCATATCTATACCTCGGTACTCCTAAATATTTCTCTAATGTATTTGTATTTACCCTTACAGATTTCAGTTTCTCCTCTACTATCCTCTTAGCTGCTTTTCTAATTATATTAGCTATAGTTCTTTCAAGATTTCTTACTCCTGCTTCCCTTGTATATCTATTTATTACATCCCTTATTACATTCTCTGAAATATTTACATTCTCTTCTTTTAACCCATGCTCTTTTATTTGCTTTGGTATTAAATATCTTTTAGCTATCTCTACCTTTTCTTCTTCTGTATATCCAGATATACGTATAACTTCCATTCTATCTAATAATGGTCTTGGTATTGTACTTGTTGTATTTGCTGTTGTTATAAACATTACCTTTGATAAATCAAAAGGTGCTTCTAAGAAATGGTCTGTAAATGTACTATTTTGTTCTGGGTCAAGTACCTCTAACAATGCTGATGCTGGGTCACCTCTAAAATCACTGGCAAGTTTATCTATTTCATCAAATAAGAATACAGGATTTTTTGACCCTACCTTTTTTATCGATGATATTATTCTACCTGGTATTGCACCTACATAAGTTCTTCTATGTCCTCTTATTTCAGCTTCGTCTCTTACTCCACCTAATGACATTCTGACAAATTTTCTATTTAAAGCTTTAGCTATTGATTTTGCAATAGAGGTCTTACCTACACCTGGAGGACCAACTAAACATAAAATAGGACCTTTCATATTTTTAGATAAATGCCTTACAGCTAGATACTCTAGTATTCTTTCTTTTACATCCTTTAATCCATAATGGTCTTTATCTAATATTTCCCTTGACTTCTTAATGTCTACTCTATCTCTAGTTTGTTTATTCCAAGGTAAATTTACTATCCAATCAAGATATGTTCTAATAACTCCTACTTCTGCTGAAGCTGGATTAAGTTTTAATAGTCTTTCAGCTTCATTTATTGCCTTTTCCTTTACTTCTTTAGGCATTTTTACTTTATTTATCTTTTCTTTATATTCTTCTACTTCCTGCTCTACTCCATCTTCTTCTCCTAGTTCCTTTTGTATTGCCTTCATTTGCTCTTTAAGATAATATTCTTTTTGTACTTTACTTATTTGCTTCTTCACTCTTTTACTAATCTTTTCTTCAATCTTAAGTACTTCTATTTCTTCCTTTAAGATAATCTGTAATGTTTCTAATCTTTTATGAGGATGGAAAGCCTCTAAAAGTTTTTGTTTATCCTCTGGCTTTAAGTACACATATGAAGCTATAACATCGGCTAATCTACCCGGGTCTTTTATTTCAGAAACTGACACTAATACATCTGGAGTTACTTTATTGCCTATACTTATATATTCTTCAAATGTATCTAAAACTGACCTCATTATTGCTTCCGTTTCTTTATCATACTCTTCTTGAGCTTCATAAATTAATTCTTCAATTTCTGTTTCAAAATATGGGTCTTCCTGTAATACTTCAACTATTTTAGCTCTATTGATACCTTCGACTAGAACTCTAATTGTATCCCCTGGTAGTTTTAACATTTGTTTAATTTTACAAACTGTTCCTACATGATAGAAATCATCTGGTGTTGGCATTTCAACTTTAGCTTCTTTTTGAGTTGGTAAAAAGATTAAGGAATCATTAACCATAGCCTCTTCTAATGCCTTTATTGATTTATCTCTACCTACATCAAAATGAATTACCATATAAGGAAAAACTGATAATCCTCTAAGAGGTATTAACGGCATAGTTTTTTTAATAGTCTTTACCTTATACTTTTCCATATTATCAACTCCTTGTCTTTATAAGGATGTAACTTATCGAATAGTACATTTTTAATCTGCTTTCTTACATGTATTTAGACTCAACTATATATGTAAATTTACTTTTATATTCATTAATCATTTTCTTGTATCTGAATTATAATTTTAACACATATACATGTAAATATACAATTTATATTTATATTTTTGCATCATATTTTCTCTTCTTATCTAAAATATTTATTTTTATAAACATAAAAATAATAGCAATATAAATTATTATTACTACTTTACTATTATTTATAATAGCCCATATATGTACAAAGGTAAAAAAATTTAATAATGAATGAAGTAAAACTGAACCAAGGTAACCAAAAAAATCATATGTGATTCCTAATATTATACCTGTTAGTAGTGTATATGGCATCATCTCAATCTCAAAGTGACTAATTGTAAAAATTAAGGAAGATATCAAAAGAGATATTACCTTCTTATTAAAAAATTTAGGTAGCCAATTTCTGTATATTAATACTCTAAACGTAAATTCTTCCACAATAGGTGCTATTATACATGTTACCCCAAATAGTGATACATAGTCAATAAATTTCTTATTTCCACTCGATAAATCTGCTTCATTAATGGTTATATCAAAATTCAACTTATTAATAATATCCAGTATAATACTAGATGTAATATTTAATAAGTAAAATATTACTGGTGATAAAAATACAATAAACCAAAACGTCTTTTTGTTAATCATGAAATTTTTTTTACTTATAGTGTAAAATTTCCTAAATGCTTTATCCTTTAACACTTTACCATCATATATCAACAATAAAAATATTATTACAGATGGTAGTAAAAATAAATCATCTAATAATAACAATAAAGTAATTTCCAATATAGGTAGAAAATATTTACATAACTTCAATCCTAATCTATCTAATATTATCCACATCTCAAAATACTGTCTCATCAGTATTAGCACTAATAGTATTGAAGAAAAAAATAATATATAAGAAATTAATCCCACAAATACACCTCACAATCATCATTTCTCAATACTATTTTATTTTAATGAATAAGTATTTTCAATAAATTATCTTATATCTAACCCTTTTGCTATTAAAACTTCATTACTACCTTCACCTGTATCTTTTATATTTCTTTCATCATTATTATCTATAATAGATTACTTTATTACTTCTTCTATATTTTCTACTGTGTATAACTCCTATAACTATAGTAGAGAAGAGCTGAATAACAACAAAACAAAGTACTCAAATCTATACCTTCTTTTACAAAATTTTTATTTAATAACTTGAGTATCTTCTTTATAAACACATACAACTCACCTACATATGGTGAGTTTTTCTTTTTAAAAAACTTTATAGTCAATATGCACTTATTTATTATAAACTGTTAAAACGAAACCTAACAGATTAAAAAATATTTGTTATAGTTAATGCCTCATTTTCTCTTACAATTCCAAATAGTTTTCTTAAAACTTCTATTTCACCAAGAGATAAAGAAGAATCTTGAGTTTTAATATATTTACTAGCTTTAGCAATTGATAAATCAATATTGTCAATTTCATGATGGTCTAGTATTATACTCCACGTATTTTTTGCTTTATCCCATTTCTTTTCAATCTTATAAAATTGGATTTTAGCACCCTCCCAATCATTATTTTCTACTTTCTTACTTAAATCATCTAAATTGTTTATAAACTCAGAAGTATTTTTTTCTACAAAATTATAAATAAGTCCCCAACCTATTACTATTACTACTAATACTAAAATGACAAATCTTACTGCTCTCATTGTACTACTCCTTTATCTCGTTCTTTTTTTGAACAAATACGTTCTTGTTAGCATCTACATATGAAAACAATACTTTCTTTGGGTCTTTTATACCATGTTTTTTTAGTTCTTTAGCTAACCACTCTTCAGTTAAGTTTAATTCACTAAGATTATCATACTTTATATGACCGTCAATTATAAGTGAAGTTGGTAAACCATCATATGACCCTTGAAGCTGAAGGTCTTCAATTGTAACATTTTGCTTATTAGGCTTTGGAATTACACTTAAATCGCCATTTGTCTCAAGAATAGCAAATTCAACATCTTGAAGTACTGGATAGTTTTTAGCTCTAAGCTGTTCCATTAAATCATTTATATTAATTCTTAATCTCTGTAATTCACCTTCATTTATTTTCCCCTTGTTTACGAGAATACTTGGTTTTCCACAAATAATTTTTCTTGCCCTTTGACTTTTTAAAGTAATATATGAAATTAGTATTTGTAATATTAATAACGTACTAATTGCTACAATCCCATTAATTAAAGGAGCACCTAAATCTTCCATTGGTAATACAGCTAGTTCTGCCATCATTATAGTTATTACAAATTCAAAGGGCTGCATCTGAGCTAATTCACCTTTTCCCATTATTCTTATTGATACAAGAACAAATATATACAGTAATACTGCTCTAATGAAAACGATAAGCATATGAATTAATCCTTTCTTAAGAATAAGTTTAATTCTTCTTTATTTTTAATTTTAAACAGAATCACCTTTTTTTATTCTAATCCACTGAAAAATTGCATATTAAAAAAGCACCCACCTTTGTGGGTACTTTTTAAGAAGCTGATTCTTCTTTCTTAGACTTTTTTGCTTTTTTCTTTTTTCTCTTTTCAGAAAGAACTAACGTTGGTTCTGTTTTATTTGAAATTGTTTCTTTAGTTATAACACATTTTTCTATGTCTTCTCTTGATGGTATTTCATACATTATGTCAAGCATAACATCTTCTAATATACCTCTAAGTCCTCTAGCTCCTGTATTTCTTTCTATTGCTTTTTTAGCTACTAATTTTAGTGCTTCATCTTCAATCTCTAATTCTACGCCATCCATTTTAAATAATTCTTTGTACTGCTTAACAAGAGAATTCTTAGGCTTAGTTAAAATATCCACTAAAGCATCTTCATCTAATTTATCTAAAGTAACTACTATCGGAAGCCTTCCTACAAACTCTGGTATCAAACCATACTTTAGTAAATCCTCTGGCTGAATATGCTTTAATAGTTCTCCTATATTTTTAACTTCTTTACTTTTTATTTCAGCACCAAATCCCATGGATTTTTTACCTATTCTATTTTGAATTATTTTGTCAATACCATCAAATGCTCCACCTACTATAAACAAGATGTTAGTAGTATCAATTTGAATAAATTCTTGGTGTGGATGTTTTCTTCCACCTTGAGGTGGTACACTGGCTACTGTACCTTCTAAAATCTTTAGAAGTGCCTGTTGAACACCTTCACCACTTACATCTCTTGTAATAGATGGATTATCTGATTTTCTAGCAATCTTGTCTATTTCATCTATATATATTATCCCTTTTTCTGCTCTTTCTATATCATAATCTGCTGCCTGTATCAGTTTTAAGATAATATTTTCTACATCTTCACCTACATACCCAGCTTCAGTTAATGACGTTGCATCAGCTATAGCGAAAGGTACATTTAATAGCTTAGCTAATGTTTGTGCTAATAACGTCTTACCTGAACCTGTTGGGCCAATCATAACTATATTACTTTTCTGTAATTCTACATCTTCACTATTAGTCTTTTGATTTATTCTTTTGTAATGATTATATACAGCAACTGCTAAAGACCTTTTTGCTCTATCCTGCTTTATTACATACTGGTCAAGTATATCCTTAATTTCTTTTGGTTTTGGTAGTTCCTTCATTTCAAGTTCTATATTTTCTTCAAATTCTTCTTCAATTATTTCTTGACACAGCTGTATACATTCATCGCATATATAAACATTTGGTCCAGCAATTAACCTTCTCACCTGTTCCTGTGATTTTCCACAGAATGAACATTTAAGTTGTTTTTCATCAAATCTGGACATTATGACACCTCTCCTAAAAGTTATTTCCTAAAAGTAATTACTTCGTCTATTATACCATATTCTTTTGCTTCCTGCGATGTCATGAAAAAGTCTCTGTCTGTGTCTCTTGATACCTTATCATATGGCTGACCAGTTCTTTCACTTAATATCTTGTTTATTTGTTCTCTCATTTTAATAATTCTTTCAGCATGGATTTTTATATCTTCTGCTTGCCCTCTTGTTCCACCTAAAGGCTGATGAATCATTACTTCTGCATTTGGTAATGCATATCTTTTACCTTTAGCTCCTGCAGCAAGTAAGAATGCTCCCATGCTGGCAGCCATACCTATACAAATAGTTGATACATCTGGCTTTATATATTGCATAGTATCATATATTGCAAATCCTGAAGTAATTGAACCACCAGGACTGTTTATATACAATTGTATATCCTTATCTGGATCATCTGCTTCTAAAAATAGTAGTTGCGCAACTACTAAACTTGCAGTAGCATCGTTTATCTCGTCACTGATAAATATTATTCTCTCTTTTAAGAGTCTAGAATAAATATCGTATGACCTTTCTCCTCTATTAGTTTGTTCAACAACTACCGGTACTAAAGCCATATGTCATCCCTCCTGGTTTATTATTCTACACAAGCTTAGCATTCTCTACTAAGAACTCTACAGTCTTTCTTTTGATTATACCCACTTTTAGATATTCTAAATCACCTTTTCTCATATTTTCTTTGAACTTATCTGCATCTTGATTGTACTGTTCTGCCATTCTCTCTAATTCCTTATCTAAATCTTCATCTGTTGCTTCAATATTTTCCGCTTCACTTATAGCTTCTAATACTAAATCAGTTTTTGCAGCTTTTTCTGCATTTGGTCTTATTTGCTCTTTTACATCTTCTAACTTAGTGTTTGTCATTTCTAGATATTGGTCTAATTTTAAACCTTGCATTAATAATCTTTGTTCAAAATCTCTTACTTGATAATCAATTTCTCTGTCTACTAATACTTCTGGTACTTCAACTTCTGTATTTTCTAATACTTTTTCAATTACATTATTTTCATTTTCTACTTTTTCTCTGTTTTCAGCTTGTTCTTCTAGTCTTTTCTTTAAGTCCTCTTTTAATTCATCTAATGTGTCAAATTCACTAACATCTTTAGCAAATTCATCATCTAATTCTGGTAATTCTTTTTCTTTTATTTCATGGATTTTTACTTCAAATTTAGCTTCTTTTCCTGCTAAATCTTCAGCATGATAATCTTCAGGGAATGTAACATTAACTTCTACTTCGTCACCTTTATTTTTCCCTACTAACTGGTCTTCAAATCCAGGGATAAATCTTCCTGAACCTATTTCTAAAGTTTGGTTCTCAGCAGTTCCTCCTTCAAATTGTTCTCCATCAGCAAATCCTTTATAGTCTATAGTTAAAATGTCTCCTTCTTTTACTGCTCTATCTTGTACTTCAACTAATCTAGCATTTCTTTCTTGCATTCTTTTAATCTCTTCTTCTACATCTTCCTCAGTAACATTATACTCTACTTTTTCAACTTCTATTCCTTTATAGTCTCCTAATTTAACTTCTGGCTTAACAGTAACCTCAACTGTAAATACTACTGGTTTATTATCTTCTAATTCTTTGATATCAATAGAAGGTCTGTCAATTGGCTCAAGTTCATTTTCTTCAATTGCTTTATCATATGCTTCAGGTAATACTATATTGATTGCATCTTCATAAAATATACCTTTACCATATCTAGACTCAATAATCTTTCTTGGAGCTTTTCCTTTTCTGAATCCTGGTATATTAAATCTCTTTCTGTTTTTTAGATATGACTTTTGTACAGCCTCTTCAAATTTTTCTACATCTACCTCAATTTCTAAAGTAACTTTAGTATTTTCTTTGCTTATAACTTGTGATTTCATATCTTTTTTCCTCCTTATCTTATTTCTTTTAAATTTGAGATTTTGGTTAATCTATATAAGTTCACCTCATATTAAGTCAATGGTAAATATTTATTGCAAAGCAGACTATATGTAATATAACAGAAAGCATTTAACAATACTTTGTTAGTTAGTAGTTTTAACTGAATTATTGGTTCCTAGCTCTTAGTTCTTAGAAAAAATCTTTTTATACTTAATGTCCTAAAGAACTTATAAATAGACTTATAAAAAAACGCCCAGAATAACTAATTATCAACTTTTTTCAATCAATTCTTTAATAACAGCTGATAAACAATTTAGTTTTACTTCTTACATTTTCTATTTTATTTTTCATTTATTACTACATTTTTCTACATCCCCGTCCAATTAACCATTATATTATACCATAAATAATTCTAATATCCAACATTGATATTAACTATAATAGAACTGTTTTATGCACTACCTAATTTACCACCAGAAAACTATAATATTCATTTATTATTCCAATCTATTTACTTTTATAATATAACAAAGTCGACTTCGTCGATTTTGTTAGTTAGTGGTTAGTAGCAAGTAGTTAGTAGCTTTAAAATTATATTTTATTCACAAATTTAATTTAATTATGATTTTCTATGTGTGTGTAAAAAAAAAAACAATGGTTGAACCATTGTTTTTTACTGGTGCGGGTGGAGGGACTCGAACCCCCACGCCAAAGGCACTAGATCCTAAGTCTAGCGCGTCTGCCAATTCCGCCACACCCGCATATTCACTTGTTCGAAATATTATCGACAACTACTATTATAAAATCTTTTTATAATAGTGTCAAGATATTTTTTTTGATTTTTTCTTGGCATTTGATGTAAAATATGTATAACATAGAATTTTCTTGTCAATAAATGATAATAAATTCAGCTTTTCGCTTTTCGCCATTAGATATTGACTAAATTACGTGAAAGGAAACGTAAGTAAACGTGCTAAAAGACGTGTTAGTTGTTAGTGGCTAAGAGCCAAGAACTTAGAACTAACAGCTTATAAATAGAGGTGAAATTCATGGATGTAATTTTAAAATTCAAAATATTTATAATTTTTGTTTTAATCGCTGCGTTAATTATTGTATCTATACTTTTTTATATTATAGTGGACATGCATATGATTAGTAAGGAAACTTCTAAACTAGCTAGTGATAACATTAACTTAATAGATTATAATTATAATTCAATAACTGAAACTATAAATAATATAAAAAATATAAACAAATATATAAATGACCCATTATTGCCTAATAAAATTTCCCAAGTAAATAAATTAAAAAAGTATATTGATATTAATAATAAAGAAGATTTAGAAAAAGTATCAGAAATAGTAAATTCCACTCCTTTAGATTTAATAACTTCAAGTATAATTGTAAGCTATTGCAATAAACTAGACATTCCCCTCTCTCTTATGTTAGCTCTTATTGAGCATGAAAGCAATTTCAAACAATATGAAGTAGGTAAAAACTTCGATAGAGGTTACTGTCAATTAATACCCGAAACAGAAAAGTGGTTAGCTCAAAACTATGGTTATATATTAGATTTAAAATATGACAAAAACAATATATATAATCCAGAATATAATATAGGATTAGGTGCAATATACCTTTATATCCTGAAAAACGCTTACGGTGATAACTATCATAAAATACTCTCCGAATACAATAGGGGAGTTTACAATTTAAAAAAATATTATGATAAACACGGTACATATGTAACTTCATATTCCCGGTCAATATTAACAAAAGAAAGAAGGTATCAGCACATAAACGAATAACGGCCTACTAAGGGCCGTTCATTTTTAATATTCTTCCATTAATTTTCTCATTCTATCTAAATGTTTACGGTCTTCAGATAAAATCTCTCCTACTAGCTCTCGGGACTCAGAATCTAAATCTCCTCTGACTACTTCCTCTGCCATTTTTATACCTTTACCTTCTCCTTCATAGGCTTTCCTTAGAATGTGAGGTGCATCATCACGAACAGAAAGATCCATTTTTAGCATAGTATCTGCCATAGCTCCTTTAAATCCTGTTTTCTCCCTTGGCATGTCATCATAATTTTGAATTCGCTCTGCTAGTAATGCTGCGTGTCTTCTGTGATCTTGTTGAATATTTTGAAATTCATTTTTTAACCTTGGGTCATCTATATGGTTTATAAAAATGTTGTACCCTTCTATTGCCATATATTCTCCTTGAAGTAAATTATTAAGAGAATCTAGAATTTTTTCTTTTTCACCCATTACTTACTCTTCATCTCCTCTATACACATTTTCATTACATTCTTAGTATTTCCTTCAGTATATTTATTATTAGTTATCCTTTTTCATTATATTAAACTGGGTGAAATAATCCTTATTTTTTATTTTTAAATAAACCTTGCTATAATCTATCTCAAAATTCATTATAGATGACTTTAAATCTATGTTTCTTAATAAATGAATAGTGCAAATATTATTTTCATTCGTTTTGCAAAACCTCACTATTATGTTTTTTACTACTGGTAACTGAAATCTGGAAACTAAATATTCTGGCAAATCCTCCATAACTACATTTAAAGTTCTATCTTCTAATGGAATAATTATATCCATATCTTCTTCAGTTTCCCTTATTACTCTTATCTCAAAATCAGTTTCTATATATAAGTTGCTGTTTTCAAATATCATTTGAGTTTAACTCCCCTTTACTTGTGTTTTTATAAGCTTAGCTATCTCAACAACCACTAATGGTACAAATGATAATAGAATAGCATATAACCAATGTGCTCCATCAATTAATGATAATTTGAAAACTTCTCTAATAAAAGGTATAAACACTACACCAATAGTAAGTAAAACTGATGTAAATATACCTGCTATTTGATACTTATTAGAAAATAATCCTAATTTAAATATTGATTTATTAATAGATCTAACGTTTAAACTATGGACTAACTGAGCAAAGGATAATGTTACAAATGCCATTGTTATTCCTGTTTCTAAGTTTACATATCTTCCTATATAAAAAGCCAGCAGTGTTACTAACCCCACAATAGCACCTTCAAGTACTATTTGTAACCCTAGCCCACCTGCAAATATGCCTACTTTAGGGTCCCTTGGTTTTCTATTCATAATATCTGGTTCTGCAGGGTCAACTCCTAAAGCTAATGCTGGAAAACTATCTGTTACAAGGTTTACCCATAGTATATGGATAGGAAGTAATGGAGCTGGTAAATTTAATAATATTGCTATTAATAAAGCTATTATCTCACCGATATTACATGATAATAGGAAATGTATAGACTTCTTTATATTATCATATATAGTTCTACCTTCTTCTACTGCAGCAACAATAGTTGCAAAGTTATCATCTGTAAGTATCATATCTGAAGCTTCCTTAGATACATCAGTACCTGTTATTCCCATTGCACATCCTATATTAGCTCTCTTAAGAGCTGGAGCATCATTTACTCCGTCCCCTGTCATTGCCACTATTTTGCCATGTCTTTGCCATGCTTTTACTATCCTAACCTTATGCTCAGGTGATACTCTAGCATAAACTGAATATTTAGTAACATTTTCATAAAGCTCATCATCTGACATGTTTTCTATAGCTCTACCTTCTACTGCTTCGCTCTCTTTTTGTAATATACCTAGTTCTTTAGCTATAGCCATAGCTGTAACCTTATAATCACCAGTTATCATAACAGGCTTAATTCCTGCTCTTTTACATTTATCTACTGCTGCCTTTACTTCTTCCCTTGGAGGGTCTATCATGCCTACCATACCAACAAAAACTAAATCATTTTCTATTGTATCACTTGTTACTTTCTCTGGTATATTGGATATATCTTTAAATGCTAAACCTAGAACCCTTAATGCATCAGCAGCCATATTTTCATTTGCTTTCTTAATATCTTTCTTTATTTCTTCAGTTATATCTTTAATTTCCTCACCTATAAGTACCTTGTTACATCTGTCTAGTAAAACATCAATTGCACCTTTAGTAAATACTCTATACTTGTCATCTGTTTTATGTATAGTAGACATTAATTTTCTATCTGACTCAAATGGAATTTCTTCTACCCTTGGTAATTCAGATTCCTGCTCCTTTTTAAGCATTCCTTTTTCATATGCCAATACTACAAGGGCTATCTCTGTTGGGTCACCTATAGTTCTCTTTTCTCCATCATCTTCCTGTATAGATGAATCATTACATAATAAACCTACTTGTACAGCTAAATTCTTATCAAATTGGTTTATGTCGAATTGATTTATATCATTTAAATCATTATAAGTATATACTTTAGTTACTGTCATTTTATTCTGTGTAAGCGTTCCAGTTTTATCAGAGCATATAACTGAAGCTGTTCCTAAAGTCTCCACAGCTGGAAGCTTCCTTATTATAGCATTTTTCTTTATCATTCTTTGTACGCCTAGAGAAAGAACTATAGTTACAATAGCAGGTAATCCTTCAGGAATAGCTGCAACTGCTAACGATACTGCAAGCATAAACATATCGAATACTGGTCTTCCTTGAAATGTACCTATTGCAAATATGATCGCACATATACCTAATGCTATAATACCTAACCATTTTCCTAATCCCTCTAGCTTTTCTTGTAGAGGCGTTTTCAAGTCTTCTTGAGATTCAAGCATTTCTGCTATTTTACCTATCTCTGTATTCATACCTGTATCGGTTACAATGAATTTACCCCTTCCATGGGTAACTAGTCCTGTTGAAAATACCATATTTTTTCTATCACCAATAGGTACTTCATCACCCTCTGGTATATCTGTATTTTTACTTACAGGTACAGACTCTCCTGTCAGCGCTGACTCTTCTATCATTAAGTTTGCACTTTCAATAATTCTACCGTCTGCTGGAATAAAATCCCCAGCTTCTAATATAACTATGTCCCCTGGTACAATCTCTGGAGATTTAACCTCTATTATATTTCCATTACGCAATACCTTTGCTTGAGGTGTGGACATACTCTTTAATGCTCTTAAAGACTCTTCTGCTCTATTTTCCTGTATAAACCCTAATGTCGCATTTAATAAAACTACAATAAATATTATAATTGTGTCACTTATTTCTCCTAAAGCTCCTGATACAATAGCTGCTATAATAAGTATAATCACCATAAAATCCTTGAATTGATTTAAAAATCTTCTTAAAGGAGATATTCTTTCTCCTTCTCTCAATTCGTTAGCACCATATTTTTCTTTTCTATTTTTTACTTCTTCATTTGATAATCCCTTATTTAAGTCAACATTTAACTCATTAACTACCTCATCTATACTCTTTTTATACCATTTTGTATGTGCCATCTTGTTCCTCCTTATAATTACAAATCAAACTATTATCTTAAATACATTATTCCACAACTAATTCCCCTTTATAAGATTTCATTAACTCTTTTAATAACCTTAAATCTTTAATATCGTGATCTAACCACATATCCTCTTTATCCTTATGTATAATTACAGGTATTCTATTATGAATTCTACTTATATCCTTATTTGCTTCTGTTGTTAAAATAGTAAAAGCCTCAAAGTATTCCCCATTTTTATCTTTAAAAGTGTTATATATACCTGCTATTGAAAAAATTGAATTATCTTTAAGTCTTATTCTTCGTTTTATGCTCTTATTTTCATTGTTCTCCCACTCAAAAAATCCATTAGCTGGTATTATACACCTTCTTCTTATAAAGGAATCTCTAAAGGTTGGCTTTTTATCAACTGTTTCACTCCTAGCGTTTATAATCAATCTCTTTGTAAATGAAGGAGCAAACCCCCACTTCAATAATTTTATTTCTTTAGTATTTTGTCCAATGACAACTATTGACTCTTGAGATGGAAATATTTCATTTTTAGGTGAAAAATCTATATCTAAATCAAATATCCCATATCTTTTCATTATGTCGTCAATTTCTAAGTTTAGATAATATCTACCACACATATGAAGCCCCCTCGTTTTATTTCTCCCCTATATTCTATCACATTATTTACAGAAATATGAAAAAGCGAGCAAAGCTCGCTTTTTAGTGGACAGGGGATTTGTACTTTTCTCTTCGCTTTTTATTTTACTTTTTATTGTAAGGTCACTTACTTGACTTAAAATAAAAATTAGTCGAGGGACGTGGGCATCCCTCGACAACTAAATCTCTAATCAATATACTTTTTAGCGAAAGACGAACAGCGAGTGGCAAATAGCCATTTTCTCATTTTCTTTCGCTTCATACTTTTTATTTTACTTTTTTAATTTTCAATTTTAAATTTCTCTTACTTTATTTCGTACACATCTAGTTCCCCATTTGTAATCTTATCCTTTAATATATCTACTAATGCCTCCACTGTATCCAATGAAGTAAACACATCTATAGAAGTTTCTACTGCTATTCTTCTAATAACAAACCCATCCCTTTTAGAATCATTCCCCTTAGTAGGAGTATTTATCACAAAATCAATCATTCCACTTCTGATTATATCTAATATGTTAGGAACTCCCTCTCTTATCTTCTTTGTTTCAGTAACCTCTATCCCTTGACTTCTCAGTAATTTTGCAGTTCCTTCAGTAGCCATAAATTTATACCCTAACTTCTCTAATTCCTTGGCTGTAGGTATAAACCTTTCTTTATCATGGTTATTAAGGGTAACTAGTATTGTTTTGTTCTTTTTATCTAAATTCATACCTGCAGCTATCAATCCTTTATAAAGAGCCTGTTCTAATGTAGTACCTACACCTAATACTTCCCCTGTAGACCTCATTTCTGGTCCTAAACTTACTTCTACCTGTGGTAGCTTTTGAGTTGAGAATACTGGGACCTTTACAGCGATTAAATCAGATTCTTTATATAGACCTATTCCATATTGTAGCTTTTTTAACTTTTCACCTAGCATTACTCTAGTTGCCAGCTCTACAATAGGAACACCACTTACTTTACTTATATAAGGTACTGTACGACTAGAACGTGGATTTACCTCTATAATATATAACTCTTTCTCATATTCTATAAATTGAATATTAACCATTGCTATAACATCTAATCCTAGTGCTATTTTTTTAGTATATTCTAGTATCTTTTTCTTCGTATTTTCACTAATATTTTGACTAGGATATATAGTTATACTATCTCCTGAATGTACCCCAGCCCTTTCTAAATGCTCCATAATACCTGGTATTAGTATATCTTCACCATCACATATCGCATCTACTTCTATTTCTTTACCTAATAGGTACTTATCGATAAGAACTGGATTTTTTGAATCTCTTTTAAGGGCTTCCTTTAAATATTGTGTTAATTCCTCTTTATTATAGGTAATTTCCATACCCATTCCACCTAAAACGTATGAAGGTCTTACTAATATTGGATATCCTAATCTTTTAGCTTCATTAAGACCTTCCTCTATACTCCAAATGGCCTTTCCTTTTGGTCTTTTTATATTTAATCTCTCTAGAAGCTCATCAAATTTCTTTCTATCCTCTGCCGCATCAATTTTATCAGGTTTTGTACCAAGTACAGGTATATCCATCTCTTTTAAGAAATTAGCTAATTTTATAGCTGTTTGTCCTCCAAATTGTAATATAACTCCATCTGGTCTTTCCTTCTCAATAATATTTAACACATCTTCCTCTGTTAATGGTTCGAAATATAATTTATCTGCTATGTCAAAGTCTGTACTTACTGTTTCAGGATTATTGTTTACTATTATAGTTTCTATTCCCAATTTTTTAAGGGCCAATACACTGTGAACTGAACAATAATCAAATTCTATCCCCTGTCCTATTCGAATAGGTCCAGAGCCTATAACCATGATTTTCTTTTTATCGTTTACCTCTACTTCGTCAAATTCATCATATGTTGAATAATAGTATGGTGTCATTGCTTCAAATTCTCCTGCACAGGTATCTACCATTTTGTATACTGATTCGATCCCCCACATTTTTCTCTTTTCGTATATATACATTGGACTAACTCTTAATAAATCTGCTATACCTTTATCTGAAAATCCCTTTTTCTTTAATAAATACAACCATTCTTTATTCAAGTCCTCTACCTTTGAATTTCTTAATTTTTCTTCTTGGTCTACAATCCATTTTATTTTACTTATAAAGAATCTATCTATCCCTGTTATCTCTGATACCTTTTGAATACTGTAATCTCTTCTTAACATCTCTGCTAAATCAAATATTCTCTCATCATCTGGAACCATTACCCTTTCCTTTAACTCCTTTAAGCTCCTTTTAGCTGCTTCTTCATGTACTAAAGAATATTTACCTATTTCTAACGAGCGTATCCCTTTCAGAAAAGCAGCTTCAAAGTTATTACCTATAGCCATAATTTCACCGGTTGCCATCATTTTAGTACCTAAATATCGCTTTGCTTGGCGAAACTTATCAAAGGGCCACTTAGGTATCTTAACAACCACATAATCTAATGAAGGTTCAAAGCAAGCATAAGTTTTCTGTGTAACTGCATTTTTTATTTCATCAAGTCCGTAGCCTAGTGCTATCTTTGCAGCCACCTTTGCTATAGGATAACCTGTAGCCTTAGAAGCCAGTGCTGAGGAACGACTCACCCTTGGATTAACTTCTATAACTACATAGTTAAAGCTATCTGGGTCAAGGGCAAATTGTACATTACATCCACCTTCTATACCTATTGCATTTATTATATCTACTGCAGCAGTTCTTAGCATTTGATATTCTTTGTCTGATAGGGTTTGGCTTGGAGCTACTACTATACTATCTCCTGTATGAACTCCAACCGGGTCGATATTCTCCATATTACATACGGTAATACAGTTACCATAACTATCCCTCATTACTTCGTACTCTATCTCTTTCCATCCTTTAATACTTTTTTCTAATAATACTTGACCCACCCGACTTAAACTTAAACCTTGACTTAATATCTCTTTAAGTTCATCTTCATTTTCAGCGATACCTCCCCCAGTTCCTCCTAATGTGTATGCAGGTCTTACTACTACTGGATATCCGATTTTTTCGGCAAAGTCTATACCTATTTCAAGGTCAGTTACAATTTTACTTTCTATAGTTGGCTGATTTATCTCTTCCATTAATACTCTAAAGGATTCCCTATCTTCACCTTTTTTTATTGATTCTATTGATGTTCCTATTACCTTTACATCGTATTTGTCTAATATACCCTTATCTGATAATTCAACAGCAAGATTTAATCCAGTTTGACCTCCCATTCCAGCTAGTAGACTATCAGGTCTTTCCTTTTCAATCACTTTCTCTACAAATTCCACTGTTAAAGGCTCTATATATACTTTGTCTGCAATCTCTTTATCAGTCATTATAGTAGCTGGGTTACTGTTTATAAGAACTACTTCTACCCCTTCTTCTTTTAAAGCTTGACAAGCCTGTGTTCCTGAGTAATCAAATTCTGCAGCCTGTCCTATTATAATTGGACCTGAACCTATTACTAACACTTTCTTTATATCATTATTCTTCGGCATATTAATCCTCCTCAAACAAAATTTAAAAATTATAGGAAATAAGCTTTTCGTCTTTCGCTGTTCGTTTTTTGATATTAACTGTTAGCTATATTTATGTCATAAAAATTAGTGAATACCTTCACTCTTTTTCCGTTTTCTTTTACGTCTACTATAGCGTCAACTTGTACGTCTTCTTTTACGCTTTTTATTAATCCAAATCCAAAAATTCATCGAAAATATAGCCTGTATCCATAGGTCCTGGTGATGCCTCTGGATGGAACTGTACACTATATATAGGTAAAGTCTTATGTCTCATTCCCTCTATAGTACTATCATTTAAGTTAATATGGGTCTTTATCATTTCCTCAGGTAAATCCTTTACTACGTAACCATGATTTTGAGAAGTGATATAAACTCTATTGCTATTTAAATCCTTTACTGGGTGATTACAACCTCTATGTCCAAACTTCAATTTTTCTGTATTTCCACCTAAACTTAAAGCTAATAATTGATGTCCAAGGCAAATACCTGCTATAGGCTTTTTCTCTATTAAATTCTTTATAGTATCTATTATTTCTTTTAAATCCTTCGGGTCACCAGGCCCATTTGATAAAAATATCAAATCTGGGTTAACTTTAAGTATTTCTTCATAGCTTGTATAAGCAGGAAATATTGTTATCTTACAATTTCTTTTCTTTAGAGAGCGTATTATATTTTGTTTGATACCAAAATCTAGAACGGCTACATGTTTTCCTGTTCCTTCGATTGTATAAACTTTATCAGTAGTTACTTTTTTTACTGCGTAAGTATTATTAAAGCTTTGTAGCTTTTGTTGTACCTCTGATTTAGTTAACTCCTTTAGTGAAATAATTCCTCTCATAGTTCCGTGGTTCCTAATCACTTTTGTCAATGCTCTCGTATCTATACCTTCAAGACCTACAACTTTATTTTGTTTTAAGTATGCATCTAGCTTCATTTCACATCTCCAATTATTTGGATAATCAGCCTTTTCTTTAACTATGAAACCTCTAACCTTTGGTGTAGTTGATTCCATATCCTCTAAATTTATCCCGTAATTCCCAATAAGGGGATATGTCATAGTCACAATCTGTCCATAATATGATGGGTCTGTAATCACTTCTTGATAACCTGTCATTCCTGTATTAAAAACTACTTCTCCAACACTCTCTTTTATATATCCAAATGCTTTTCCGTTAAAAACCATACCATTTTCTAATATCAAGTATCCTTTCATCTCATAATCCCTCCATTTCTTTGTTAATATACAAAAAGAGGATAGCAATGAGATTAAATAAACAATCTCATCACTATCCTCTTAAATTCATTACCAATAAAAGGTATAATAGTCGCAAATAATATACCTTTATTTTCCAACAGTTTATTGTTATTAACTTTATAAATATTATTCCATAAAAAAAGTGTATAAGTAACCATCACAGACACCATCTTTCTTATTGGCCTCACGGGACCAATTTAAAGTTAGATTTGTCTATC
>NZ_ARZA01000261.1 GCF_000387765.1 Caldisalinibacter kiritimatiensis | reverse complement strand
ATGGTCTATATAGATAACAGAAGAGTAGAAAAACCTGGAACTAAAGTTGATGTAATGAAGGATATAAAGCTTAAAGGTAATTCGATACCTTATGTTGGTCGAGGTGGTTTAAAATTAGAAAAAGCAATTAACGAGTTTTCTTTAACTGTAGAAAATAAAGTTGCAATTGATATTGGGGCATCTACAGGTGGATTTACAGATTGTATGCTGCAGAATGGAGCAAAAAAGGTATATGCAATAGACGTAGGATATGGGCAGTTAGCGTGGAAGCTAAGAAAAGATGAAAGAGTTATTCCGATTGAAAGAACAAATATTAGATATGCTACAAAAGATACAACAGGTGAGTTAGCAGATTTTATTAGCATAGATGTATCTTTTATATCTTTAAGGCTTGTTTTACCTGTGGCTAAAGAATTATCTAATGAAAATGCAGATATTATAGCACTTATAAAGCCACAGTTCGAAGCAGGGAGAGAAAAAGTTGGAAAAAAAGGAATAGTGAGAGATATAAATGTACATAGAGAAGTAATTTATAGCATTAATGAATTTTGTAGTTCAATAGATTTATCAATCAAGGATTTGACTTATTCACCAATAAGAGGTACTGGAGGTAATATAGAGTATCTAACACATATAGTAAAAAATGACGTTAAAAATAATGATATTGAAAATCTAATTGAAAAAGTAGTAGCTCAATCTCACAAAGAACTTTAAATGGCATATATATGCCATTTTTATATTTTTTAAAGAAATAGTTTTTTTATAATTATACATTTGTTATAATGATTATAAGCTAAAAGGTTCATAATAAATGAAATTTCAAAATGTTTAGTGCAAGAGGAGGATTAAAATGAAAAAGTACGCTAGACAATCAAAAATATTGGAGTTGATAGATGATAAAGAAATAGAAACACAAGAGGAATTAGCAGATAATTTGAAAGATTTAGGAATAGATGTAACACAAGCTACTATATCTAGAGACATTAAAGAACTTAGATTAGTTAAAGTACTATCTAAGAGTGGAAAATATAAATATGCACCTATGGGTCATAAAACTGAGGGAATAAGTGAAAGACTTATTAAAATATTTGAAAATTCAGTATTATCGATAGAAAAAGCAGGAAACTTACTAGTAATAAAAACACTGCCTGGTGCTGCACAGATTTGTGGATCAGCGATTGATTCATTAAGTGTTGAAGAAATTGTAGGTACAATTGCTGGTGATGATACTATATTTGTTGCAATCAGTAATATTGATAAGGTAGATAATATTTTAGATTTATTTAATAATATTTTAGATAATGGAGGTATCTAAAATGCTCCTAGAACTAAATATAAAAAATTTTGTTATAATAGATGAACTAAATATTTCTTTTGATAAAGGTTTTAATGTTTTTACAGGTGAAACTGGTGCTGGTAAATCTATTATAATTGATGCCATGAATATAGTTTTAGGAGGTAGAGCTACTAAGGAATTTGTTAGAACAGGTGAAGAAAAAGCAGCTATAGATGCATTGTTTAATATAAGTAAAATAAATGGTATCGAAGAAATATTAGAAGAACTAGGTATAGACAAAGAACAAGATAATACTTTATTAATATCTAGACAAATTTATAATACTGGTAGAAGTATAGCAAGAATTAACGGTAGAACAGTAACGTTATCTATGCTGAAAAAGTTAACAAGTAAATTAGTTGACATACATGGGCAACATGAGCATCAATCTTTACTGTCACCTGAAAAGCATGTAGAGTTTATAGATTCATTAGGTTCAAATAATATACGTAAAATAAAAAATGAAATTGTTTATTGGTATGATAAGTTAAAAGATAAAAAGAAAAGTTTAGAATCATTATCATCAGACGATATGGAGAGAGAACGGAAGATTGATTTATTAAAATTTCAGATTGAAGAGATAGATAATGCTAATCTTAAAACCAATGAAGAAGAAGAATTAATAGGCGAGTATAAAGCTCTCTCTAATACAGAAGATATAATAAAGACTGTAGGATTAATAAATGAGATGTTATGTTCAGATAATTATAGAAATGACTCAGTAATAGATAGATTAAGTAAAATATCAAGCTTGTTGACTAATATTGCTAAATATGATAATAAATTAGATAAATATTTGGAATTGATAAATGATATTTTGTATCAATTACAAGATATTTCTATAGAATTTAGAAATTATCAAGATAATATTAATTATGATGAAGAAAGATTAAAATTTTTAGAAAACAGGATAGAGTTAATAAATAACTTAAAAAGAAAATATGGACAAGATATCAAAGAAATAATAAAATATAAAGAAAATATTGAAAAAGAACTAGATTTTATAATTAATAGCGAAAAAGAAATAAAAAATTTAAAAGATGAAATAAAAGAGATTGAGAATATATTAGACGATTTATGTAAAAAACTAACTATTGAAAGGAAAAAAGTTGGAAAGCAATTAGAGATAAATATTATTAACGAACTTAAAGAAATGAACCTTAAAAATGTAATTTTTAAAATCAAATATGATAAATTTAACTATTTCACAAGAAATGGTATAGATAAAATAGAATTTTTAATTTCTACAAATCCTGGAGAACCTTTAAGACCACTTTCAAAAATTGTTTCTGGTGGAGAAATGTCAAGAATTATGTTATCATTTAAGAATATTTTAGCTGAAGTAGATAATATACACTGTTTGGTGTTTGATGAAATAGATACTGGAATAAGTGGTAGGACAGCTCAAATAGTAGCAGAAAAGATTTCTAAAATCGCAAAAACTCATCAAATTTTATGTGTTACTCATTTACCACAAATCGCATCTATGGCAGATAGCCATTTCTTAATTGAAAAAAATGTTAAAGAAAGTAAGACTGTTACTAGTGTACATAAATTAGATTATGAAGAAAGAATAGATGAAATGTCTAGATTATTAGGAGGAGTAAATTTAACAGATACTACTAGAAAACATGCTGAAGAGATGCTGAAACTGACGAAAGTGTGCAAAAATAGCTTATAAAAACAGCTGCAGAGGTAGCTGTTTTTTATTTTAAATATTTAAAGAACTATATTACGGAAATTGAGATTTCAGTTTACATTTTAATAAAATTTTATATAGAATAAAAGATTAATAAAACGGCTAAATTAAGTATACAGATTAGTTTTTTATTTTTAGGAGGTGTAAAAGAAAGGAAAAGGGAAAATAGGAGTGTGATTTTTTTTGAATATCTATTCAAAATCTAATAAGAAGTTTTTTTTAGTATTAATGTTACTAGTTGCAATATTATATTCAGTTCAAATTTATGAAATATTCCATTTTCCCTCTCAAATAGATATTTTTAAAGGCGAAAATAGAAAAATAAATATAATATATCCTTTTACTTTAACCGTT
>NZ_ARZA01000260.1 GCF_000387765.1 Caldisalinibacter kiritimatiensis | reverse complement strand
GTACGTACGGTGGTGTGAGAGGTCGGTAGATAAAATAATTATCTACCTCCTACTCGATTAGAAAAGTATTTAGATAATAGATAATAGTGAAAGGCGAGATGCGAGTAGCTTGACCAATTTTTCTTAGTATCCAATATTAAGTACATAGCACCTAAAAGTAGCTTTAGTTGCTTTGGTTGAGAAAAATCATATTTGAATATATAATAAAATTTAAAGGAAATACTGATAATGTATTAATTACATATAAAAAGGGTGGTGGAGCCATTGAGTAGTAAGGTTTATTTTATTAATTTAAGGGCTACTAGGAAAAGAGATAATATTCAAAACAAGTTAAGAAGATTATACGATAAGGCTGGAATAAAAAATATTTTAACAGAAGATGATATTACAGCCATAAAGCTTCATTTTGGTGAAAAAGGGTCAAATGCTTTTATTCATCCCGTATTTGTTAGACAAATAGTAGATAAAGCTAAAGAAAGTGAAGTAAAACCTTTTTTAACTGATACAAATACGTTATATACAGGAAGTAGAACTAATAGCGTGGATCATATTACTACTGCTATTGAAAACGGCTATGCATATGCTGTTGTAAACGCTCCTATAATTATAGCTGATGGTATATACAGTAAAAATTCTGTAGAAGTTGAAGTTAATAAAAAACATTTTGAAAAGGTAAAAATTGCAGGAGATATTTATCGTGCTAATTCTATGATAGTACTTTCCCATGTAAAAGGTCATGGGATGGCTGGATTTGGAGGAGCTATTAAGAACTTAGCTATGGGTTGTGCAACGGCTTCAGGAAAACAAATGCAGCATTCTGATGCAAAACCTAAAGTAATAGAAGAAAAATGTATAGGCTGTACTATGTGCGCTAAAAATTGTCCTGTAGATGCTATAAGTATGGAGAATGGTAAAGCAGTAATTGACCCTGAAATATGTATAGGGTGTGGAGAATGTATAACAGTATGTCCAAAGAGAGCAATAGAGGTACAATGGAAGACTGACCATGATACATTTTTAGAAAAAATGGCTGAATATGCATATGGTTCTTTAATTAATAAAAAAGATAAAGTAGCTTATATTAATTTTATTATGAATGTAACACCATTATGTGATTGTGTACCTTGGAGTGATGTTCCTATAGTTAGCGATATAGGAATAGTTGCATCCTTTGATCCAGTTGCAATAGACCAAGCAAGTTTGGATTTGATTAATCAGCAGATGGGAAATAAGAATAGTGAGTTAAAGAAAAACTTTGAACCTGGTAAAGATAAATTCAAAGGAGTACATGAACATATTAATGCTGAAAGAATATTAGAGTACGGTGAACAAATAGGTTTAGGTGCTAGAGATTATGAGCTTATAAAAATAGATTAAATAAAAATATGACAAAAAATTTATATTTGTAAATTTTGTTGTTAAAGACAAAATTATATATTATAATAATAGATGAAGAGACAAATAAATATACGTGTTTGGATGAGAAATGCGGGAGAGACCCTATATGGGCGCCGAAGGAGTAAGTTATTGGTTGTGCCGACTAGTAATGAAACTCTCAGGCAAAAGGACCGCATTTTGACAAAACTCTGGAAAGCTTTAAGCACCGAAGGAGCAATTCTTGTATAAGAAGAATCTCTCAGGTTAAAAACAGAGTGAAGGCACCTAATAGGGGTCTTTACTCTGTTTTTTTAGAGTTACATATGCAGAAAATTTCGAATTGCCGGAAAACATGTCGAAACCATAAAAACCTTTTCCTGATTAGGGGATGACAAAATGAGAAGGATACTAGTTACTAACAATCCATTAATAAAAGAGAAATATGAAGGTAAAATAGATATAGAATATTATCCTGAATCATATATAGATATTTTGAAAAAGGTTAGAGATAAAGTACATAAAGGCTGTAAAATACTTACTCATCCTTTATCTGGAAGTGTTAAACCAAATGAAACTCCATATAAGACAGTGATGATATCAGAAGATACATCAGATTTAGATATGGAGTCACTTATGATAATTGAAAGTAGTATAGAAACAGCATTAAAGTTTTTAAAAAATCAAAAGACACCAGAGTGGAATGAAAGGATAAATAGAGATTTTCAAGTAATAGATTTATCTTTAATAGAACCAACTCTTAAGGACAATATTAAATAATTGTTTTAAACTGATGTTATAGTGGGTAAATTACATAAGAGAGAATTTATAATCATTAAAAAATAGCGAGGGGTGAAATATATGGAAAACATTTATGATGTTGTAATCATAGGTGCAGGTCCAGCTGGATTATCTGCTGGAATATATGCAGGTAGAGCAACTTTAAAAACTCTTATTATTGAAAAACAAAGAACTGGAGGTCAGATAGTAACTACTAATGAAGTAGAAAACTATCCAGGTTCAATAAGAGAAGCTACAGGGCCTACGTTAATAGCAAGAATGGTTGAACAAGCAGAAGAATTTGGAGCAGAAAGAATAAGTGATGATATAACGGAAGTTGATTTTTCAGACAAGATAAAAGTAGTTAGAGGACAAAAAGGAGAGTATAAAGCTAAATCTGTAATTATAGCTACAGGAGCTAAACCAAGGTTGTTAAATTGCCCTGGTGAAAAAGAACTAACTGGTAAAGGCGTTTCTTATTGTGCTACATGTGATGGAGCATTCTTTACTGACTTTGATGTGTATGTAATAGGTGGAGGAGATGCAGCTGTAGAAGAAGCTCTTTTCTTAACAAAATTTGCACGTAAAGTAACTATAGTACACAGAAGAGACCAATTAAGAGCTGCTAAGTTAATTCAAGAAAAAGCTTTCAAAAATGAGAAAATTGATTTCATTTGGAATTCTGAAGTAAAAGAGATAAAGGGTAATGGACTAGTTGAAGCTATGGTACTAAGAAATAGAGAGACAGGAGAAGAAACTGAAATTGTGGCTAATGAAGAAGATGGAACATTTGGTATATTTATTTTCATAGGCTATATGCCTCAAACAGAAGTATTTAAGGATGTAATAGCTATGGATGAAAGAGGATACATTATTGCAGATGATAATATGAAAACTAATGTTGAAGGAGTATTTGTAGCTGGAGATTGTAGAGTTAAGCCTTTAAGACAAGTTGTAACTGCTGCTGCCGATGGTGCAATAGCTGCAGTACAAGCAGAGAAATATATTGATAATAATTTTGACGAGTAAACTCTGGTAGAAATTGAAGTTAGCTTATACGGAGGTATTTGCCTCCGTATAAGGTAAAAATTTTTTTAACATTTAATGTTAAAAAATTTACAACCTTCAAATTCTATTAGAGAAAAAATAAAAATGAGGGGTGATATTTATGTTACAAGTAGACAAAAAGACTTTTGAAGAGGAAGTATTAAATGCTGAAGGGTATGTTTTAGTTGATTACTATGGAGATGGATGTGAGCCTTGTAAAGCTCTTATGCCTCACATTGAAGAGTTCTCAGAAAAATATGGAGATAATATGAAGTTTTGCAAACTTAACACAGCAAAAGCTAGAAGATTAGCAATTAAGCAAGGTATATTAGGATTACCTGTAATAGCTATTTATAAAGATGGAGAAAAAGTTGATGAATTAGTTAAAGATGATGCTACACCAGAAAATGTAGAAGAAATGATAAAAAAATACATTTAGCAAATTACTCTAGGTAATAATTTATATTACCTAGAGTAAGACTATAAATATCCATAACATTCAATATATTTTTAATATTTAGAGGAGGTGAGGTCGTGCGCCTAGAGTTAGGTAAAATCAATATTAAAGATGTGCAGTTTGGAAAAGAAACTAAAGTAGAAAATGGCATATTGTATGTAAACAAGCAAGAAATAATTGACTTAGTTAGTGAAGACGAACACTTAAAAAGTGTTGATGTTGAGCTAGCTAAACCAGGAGATAGCATAAGAATAGCACCAGTTAAAGATGTTATCGAACCTAGAGTGAAAGTTGAAGGTCCAGGTGGAGTATTCCCTGGAGTAATTTCAAAAGTTGATACTGTAGGTTCCGGTAGAACTAATGTTTTAAAAGGCGCAGCAGTTGTAACTACTGGTAAGATTGTTGGCTTCCAGGAAGGTATAATAGACATGACAGGACCTGGAGCAGACTACACTCCATTTTCAAAATTAAACAATGTGGTATTAGTTTGTGAACCAGTAGATGACTTAGAGCAGCACGAGCATGAAAAGGCTGTTAGAATGGCTGGATTAAAAACAGCTGTTTATTTAGGTAAAGCAGCTAAGGATATTGAACCAGATGAAATTGAAACTTATGAATCATTACCACTTCTAAAGAGTATAGAGAAGTATCCAGATTTACCTAAGGTAGCATATGTGCAAATGCTACAAAGTCAAGGTTTGTTACATGATACTTATGTATATGGTGTTGATGCTAAACAAACTTTACCTACTTTGATAAGTCCAACAGAAGTTATGGATGGAGCTATAATTAGTGGTAACTGTGTTTCAGCATGTGACAAAAATACTACGTATCACCACTTAAACAATCCTATTATTCATGATTTATATAAAAAGCATGGTAAAGAAATAAACTTTGTAGGTATGATTATTACTAATGAGAACGTTTATTTAGCAGATAAAGAACGTTCTTCTAACTGGACATCCAACCTAGCAGAATATATAGGAGTAGATGGTGTAATCATATCTCAAGAAGGGTTTGGTAACCCAGATACAGACTTAATAATGAACTGCAAGAAGATAGAGGAAAAAGGAATTAAGACAGTTATAGTTACTGATGAGTACGCTGGAAGAGATGGTGCCTCACAATCACTTGCAGATGCTGACCCTAAAGCAGATGCAGTTGTAACAGGGGGTAATGCAAACGAAATTATTGAGCTTCCACCTATGGACAAGATTATAGGTCATGTACAAACAGCTAATAAAATTGCAGGTGGTTTTGAAGGAAGTTTAAAAGAAGATGGCTCAATAGTTGTAGAATTACAAGCTATAACAGGGGCTACTAACGAATTGGGATTCAATAAACTAAGTGCAAAAGGCTACTAGAATAAATTTAAGATTCAAAATTTAAAATACAAAATAAAAATTCAAAATTTTCGCTTATGTGATTTTATTAGAAATAAAGTGAAAAATATTATGAAAATAAAAAGAAAGGAAGTGTGAATATGGGATTACTAGACGGTAAAAAGGTCATAGTAATTGGGGATAGAGATGGAATCCCTGGGCCAGCTATAGAAGAATGTTTAAAAACAACAGAAGCTGAAGTAGTTTTCTCATCTACTGAGTGTTTTGTCTGAACTGCCGCAGGAGCAATGGACCTAGAAAATCAAAAAAGGGTTAAAGAACTAACTGAAAAGCATGGTGCTGAAAATATAGTAGTTATCTTAGGAGCAGCAGAAGCTGAAGCAGCAGGACTTGCTGCTGAAACAGTTACAGCTGGAGACCCTACATTTGCAGGTCCATTGGCAGGAGTCCAGTTAGGACTTAGAGTATATCACGCAGTTGAACCACAATTCAAGGATGAAGTTGACCCTGATGTTTTTGATGAGCAAATAGGTATGATGGAAATGGTGCTTGAAGTGGATGAAATTATTGAAGAAATGACTGATATAAGAGAGGAATTTTGTAAATTTGATGATTAATATAATAGCACCCGGAAATGAGAGAGGGGGGAAACAATGAGTAAAATTAGAGTTGTCCATTATATAAATCAATTCTTTGCAGGAATAGGCGGAGAAGAAAAAGCTGACTATAAGCCAGAAGTAAGAGAAGGCGTAGTTGGACCGGGTATGGAATTTAATAAGCGCTTTAAAGGAGAAGCAGAAATTGTAGCAACAATTATCTGTGGTGACTCTTATTTTAATGAAAACATAGAAGAAGCTAAAGCTAAGATACTTGATATGGTAAAACAATACGACCCAGATATATTTATTGCAGGACCAGCATTTAATGCAGGAAGATATGGAGTAGCTTGTGGTACTATTTGTGATGCCGTGAATAGTGAACTTGGTATACCTGTTTTAACTGGTATGTATCCAGAAAATCCAGGAGCAGATATGTTCAAGAAAAGCGTTTATATAATTGAAACTAAAAATAGTGCTGCTGGAATGAGAAGAGCTATTAAATCGATGGCACCATTTGCTATTAAATTAGCAAAAGGTGAAGAAATTGGTACTCCTGATGAGGAAAAATATATACCAAGGGGCATAAGAAAGAATTATTTTACAGAAAAAAGAGGTTCTGAAAGAGCTGTAGAAATGCTTGTTAAAAAGCTAAAAGGTGAAGAGTATGTTACTGAATTCCCTATGCCTGATTTTGATAGGGTAGAGCCTAATGCACCAATTAAAGATTTATCCAAGGCCAAAGTAGCTTTAGTTACATCTGGAGGAATTGTTCCTAAAGGGAATCCAGACAATATAGAATCTTCTAGTGCATCAAAGTATGGAAAATATGACATATCTCAATATAATGATTTAACTTCAGATACTCATGAAACAGCCCATGGAGGTTACGACCCAGTATATGCAAACGAAGATGCAGACAGGGTTCTTCCAGTAGATGTACTAAGGGATTTAGAAAAAGAGGGTAAGATAGGAGAGCTTCATAAATATTTCTATACAACAGTAGGAAACGGAACTGCAGTTGCAAATGCTAAAGCATATGCTCACGAAATAGGTAAAGAATTAGTAGCAGATGGAGTAGATGCAGTTATCCTAACATCAACCTGAGGTACCTGTACACGTTGCGGAGCAACGATGGTAAAAGAGATTGAAAGAGCAGGAATACCTGTTGTACACGTTTGTACAGTAGTACCAATATCGTTAACAGTAGGAGCTAACAGAATAGTTCCTGCAGTAGCTATTCCACATCCTCTAGGAAATCCAAACCTAGATAAGAAAGAAGAAAAAGCATTAAGAAGAAAATTAGTTGAAAAATCATTAAAAGCACTTAAAACAGAGGTTGATGGTCAAACTGTATTTGAGGACTAAGCTAAGTAAAAAGGGTGATATTAATATCACCCTTTTTAAAAACCAAGTGAAGGTAATATTTTGGAGGTGAATATCTATGTCATATGCAGTTGTAAAAGGAGCAGGTTATGTATTAGTCCATACTCCTGATATGGTTATACATAACGGAACGACTCAAACGTCAGAAAAAACTATAAATCCTAATTCAGACTATTTAAAAGAGGTACCAAAGCATCTACGTAGTTTCGAAGAGGTTGTTAGTTATCCAGCTAATCAAACATACATTGGTAATATGACTCCAGAGCAATTAGCGGAATATAAGCTACCTTGGTATGATAAAAAGGTAGAAGGAGCGAATAGAGAAGGTAAATTTGGAGAAATTATGCCTCAGGATGAGTTTATAGGAGTAATGAAGATATGTGATGTATTTGATTTAGTAAAATTAGAAAAAAATTTTACTAATACTATAAAGGATAAACTGACAAAGCATCCTCTTATAAGCGAAGACTTAGTGGCTAAACTTAAAGAAGGAGAAGAAAAAGAAGAAATTGATAAATTAATAAATACACAACACGCAGAGGCTATATATAATAATGGAGAAATTGTAGGATGTGTAAAGAGAGCTCATGATTTAGACATTAACTTAAACGCACATACTATGTTTGAAAATCTGGTTGTAAAGGCTTCTGGAGTATTATCACTACTACATTTATTAGATAAAAATAATATAAATCCAGAAGAAATAGAATATGTAATCGAATGTTCAGAAGAAGCATGTGGAGACATGAATCAAAGAGGTGGAGGAAACTTTGCTAAGGCTATAGCTGAGATTGCTGGATGTTCAAATGCTACTGGTTCAGATACAAGAGGCTTCTGTGCAGCGCCTACTCATGCTTTAATAGAAGCGGCTTCATTAGTTCAAGCTGGTGTTTATGAAAACGTAGTAATTGTGGCAGGAGGAGCTTCTGCTAAATTAGGTATGAATGGTAAAGACCACGTTAAAAAAGGCTTACCAATACTAGAAGATGTTTTAGGTGGATTCGCTGTTCTTATTAGTAAAAATGATGGTAAAAACCCAGTACTTAGAACTGATTTAGTTGGACGTCATACAGTAGGAACAGGTTCATCTCCTCAAGCGGTTATCACTTCTTTAATAACAACTCCATTAGACAAAGGCGAATTAAAAATTACAGATATTGATAAGTATTCAGTTGAAATGCAAAATCCTGATATAACTAAGCCAGCAGGAGCTGGAGATGTACCAACATCAAATTATAAAATGATAGGTGCATTAGGTGTAAAAAGAAAAGAATTAGACAGAAAAGAATTAAAAGACTTTGTTAAGAAGCATGGTATGCCAGGATGGGCACCTACTCAAGGTCATATACCTTCAGGAGTACCTTATATAGGATTTGCAAGGGAAGCTATGTTAAATAACGAGATAAATAGAGCTATGATTGTTGGTAAAGGTAGTTTATTCTTAGGACGTATGACTAATTTATTTGATGGTGTATCAATTGTTATTGAAAAGAATACTGGTAAGGTTAAAGAAGATAATGCAGTATCAGAAGAAAAAATTAGAGAACTGATTGCAGAAGCTATGAGAGAATTTGCATCACATCTTATGAATGAGTAGGAGTGATATATATGTCAGATAATGTAAAAAAACTTGTTGGCAAGGTATTCAAAGAAATCGCCGACGGAATAGAAACTGGTCAGTTTGGCAAAAAGGTAAGAGTAGGAATTACTACTTTAGGTAGTGAGCACGGTATAGATAATATTGTAAGAGGAGCAGAAATGGCTCAAAATACTAATTCATCTTTAGAGGTAGTATTAATAGGACCTAAAGTAGAAACAAACTTAGAGGTAATTGAAGCTAATACAGAAGAAGAAGCTCACAAGAAGATGGAAGAATTACTTGATAATAAAGAAATTGATAGTGCGGTTACTATGCATTATAATTTCCCTATAGGAGTTTCTACTGTAGGTAAGGTTATTACTCCTGGATTAGGAAAAGAAATGTATATAGCCACTACTACAGGAACATCTTCTCCCCATAGAGTTGAAGCTATGATTAAGAACGGCTTATATGGAGTAATTACAGCTAAAGCTATGGGTAATGATAATCCAACTGTGGGTATTTTAAATGTTGATGGCGCAAGACAAGTAGAAAGGGCATTAAAAGAACTTAATGATAATGGATATGAGATAAACTTTACTGAATCAATAAGAAAAGATGGCGGTTCTGTTATGAGGGGGAATGATTTATTATCAGGTACGCCTGATGTAATGATAACGGATACATTAACGGGGAATTTATTAATGAAAATATTATCTTCATACACAACTGGGGGAAGTTATGAAGCGATGGGATACGGATACGGACCTGGTGTAGGTGAAGGATATGATAGAGTTATTTTAATACTATCAAGGGCTTCAGGAACTCCAGTAGTTGCTAATGCGATTAAATATGCAGCAGAATTAGCTAAGGGAGATTTATTGGATGTAGCCAAGGAAGAATTCAAGAAGGCAAAAGGTGCCAAACTTGATGAAATATTAAAGGGGATTAATAAAGAAAATAAAAAAATGGATAAAAAGTCAGATGAAGATATTACGCCACCACCAAAGGAGGTAGTAACTGGTTCGATTTCTGGCATAGATATTATGGAATTAGAAGATGCCGTAAGAGTATTATGGAAAAACGGTATTTATGCAGAAACGGGAATGGGTTGTACAGGACCTATTGTAATGGTTAATGAAGATAAATTAGATAACGCTAAAAATGTTCTATCTAATGTAGGATATGTGGCGAAAGAGTCAGAGCCTTGCTAAAAATCCTAGGCCTAGCCTAGGATTTTTCTTATCTAAGTAAAGGCAAACAAGGTTATGAAGTTAGCTAATAGTTAAAATCTAATGCAAAAAAATACAGAAAAATGTTTTTATTTTTAACATACAGTAAATAAAAGCTTGTATTGTGAGCAAAAATAAACTATAATTGTAATGGTAGTTTTTTATTTACATATTATTTTATTAAAAGTATTTTTATAAAGGATATTCTACGCTTTGTGTAGAATATATAATTAACCTATTTAAAACATATAAAATAAGGGGAGGTTTATTTCTATGGCTAAAAAAGTATTATCATTAGTTTTAATTGCAACTTTAGTGTTAACGTTAGCAGTGGGCTGTTCAGGCGGCAAAGAAGAAGCTGGACTAAAAGTTGCCATGGTAACAGACGTAGGTGGAGTTAATGACCAATCTTTTAACCAATCAGCTTGGGAAGGACTTCAAAAAGCTGAAAAAGAACTTGGAATCAAAGCTTCATACGCACAATCAAATCAAGAAGGTGACTATGAACCAAACTTAGAAAAACTTTTAGATGCAGGAAACGACTTAATTTGGGGTATAGGTTATAAAATGGGAGATGCAATATTTGAGGCAGCTAAGAATAACCCAGATCAAAAATATGGTATTGTTGATTTTACTTATGGTGAAGATACTCCAGACAATGTAGTATGTGTTCTTTTCAAAGCAGAACAACCTTCTTTCCTAGTTGGTTACATAGCAGCTAAAATGACTGAAACAGGAAAAGTAGGTTTTGTTGGTGGAATAGAAGGTGCTGTAATTGATGCATTCGATTATGGATTCCATGCAGGTGTTAAGTATGCAAATTCAGATGTAGAAGTATTAAGACAATATGCAGATTCATTTAATGATTCAGCTAAAGGTAAAACTATTGCTAAAAATATGTTCAGAGATGGTGCAGACATAGTATTCCATGCAGCTGGTGGTGTTGGTGATGGAGTAATTGAGGCTGCAAAAGAAGAAGGAAAATACGCAATTGGTGTAGATAGAGACCAAAATGACATGGCTCCAGATAATGTTATTTCTTCTGCAATGAAGAGAGTTGGAAATGGTATGTATAATATAGTTGAAGAGCTTAAAAATGGTAACTTCCCAGGTGGCCAAACAATTGTTTATGGTTTAGCTGATGGAGCAGTTGGAATTGCACCTACATCAGATAAGCATGTACCACAAGAAATCTTAGATGAAGTAAAAGAGTTAGAGCAAAAAATTATAGATGGAGAAATTGAAGTACCATATAATGAAGCAACTTACAATGAGTTTATAGATAACTACATTGAATAATGATTAAGGATGATTGACTGACAGCTCGGACGACTTCGTCTGAGCTGTTTCGATATGTACACGATAGGAGGTTTTTCCATTGTATAACAATCGTTTCCAAGAAAGAGTTGTAGAAATGAAAAATATTACAAAGATGTTTGGTGACTTTAAAGCAAATGACAACATAAGTCTTACAGTACACAAAGGTGAAGTACATGCATTATTAGGTGAGAATGGGGCAGGAAAAACTACCTTAATGAATGTTTTATATGGATTGTATCAACCGACATCGGGTGAGATTTTTATTAATGAAAAAAAAGTGAATATAACAGACCCTAATGTAGCGATTAAACATGGTATAGGTATGGTCCATCAGCATTTTATGTTAGTAGAACCCTTTACTGTAGCGGAAAACATTATACTTGGAAGAGAAACTACTAAAGCTTTAGGGACACTGGACATGAAGCAAGCTATTGAAGATGTTAAGAAGCTTTCTGAAAAGTACGGATTATATGTAGACCCTAGTGCCAAAATACAGGATATTACTGTGGGAATGCAACAAAGAGTTGAAATTTTAAAAGCATTATATAGAGGTGCAGAGATATTAATTCTAGATGAGCCAACAGCTGTTTTAACACCTCAAGAGATACGAGAGCTTATTGTTATAATTAGAAATTTAACAAAAGAAGGTAAATCAATAATTATAATTACCCATAAACTAAAAGAAATAAAACAGGTAGCTGATTATTGTACAATTATCAGAAGAGGTAAATATATTGATACAGTTGATGTAAGTATTACATCGGAAGAAGAGTTAGCATCTAAGATGGTTGGTAGGGAAGTTAATTTTAAAGTAGATAAAGAAGATAGAGAAAAGGGAGAAACTGTACTAAAACTAGAAAACTTAAAGGTTAAAGATAATCGTGGTATTTATGCGGTTGATGGTTTATCGTTAGAGGTTAAGGCAGGAGAAATTCTTGGACTTGCTGGAGTAGACGGAAACGGACAAAGTGAACTTATTGAAGCTATAACAGGTTTAAGAGAAGTAGATAGCGGAAAGGTCTATATAAATGGGAAGGATATTACTAGTAAAAAACCTAGAGAGATAATTGAAAGTAAAGTTGGTACAATACCTGAGGATAGACAAAAAAGAGGACTTGTTCTTGATTTTACAGTAGCGGAGAATATGATATTAGAAAATTACTATAAAGAACCTTTTTCTAAAAAGGGGATTATGGATGAAAATAAAATTAAAGACTTTGCTAAAAAATTAATCAAGAAATTCGATGTGCGACCAGAAAATGAGAATTTAAAAGCGAAAGCTTTATCAGGAGGTAACCAACAAAAGGTTATTATAGCTAGAGAAGTAACTAATGACCCTGATTTATTAATAGCAGCTCAACCTACAAGAGGTCTTGACGTAGGGGCTATTGAATATGTACACAAGGCATTAGTTGAACAAAGAGATAAGAATAAAGCCGTGCTGTTAGTTTCGTTAGAGTTAGATGAAGTGTTAAATGTATCTGATAGAATTGCAGTAATTTATGAAGGAAAGATAGTAGGAGTGCTTGATGCTAAAGAAGCAGATGAAAATACATTAGGTCTAATGATGGCCGGAGGAGGTGTACAAGATGGCCAGCAATAAATCTAGTTTAAAAGAAAAGCTTATATCTAGTTCACTATCATTCACGCTGTTCTCGGTATTAGTTGGTCTTATCACAGGCGCTATTGCATTATTAATAGCTGGTTACAATCCATTAGAGGCATACGGAGTTATTTTAAGAGGTATATTCAGTAAACCTAAATATATAGCATGGACTATTATTTATGCAACACCGTTAATTATGACTGGACTTTCGGTTACCTTTGCATTTAGAACAGGTCTTTTCAACATAGGAGCAGAAGGTCAGTTTATTATAGGTGCTTTAGTAGCAACTCTTATAGGATACTTTTTAAACCTTCCTCCAGTTATACACGTGATAGTAGTGTTTTTAACAGCTGCTATAGCATCAGGAATATGGGGAGGAATTGCAGGATATTTAAAAGCTAAATTTGGAATTCACGAGGTTATAGCTACTATTATGTTAAATTGGATAGCACTTTATTTAAATACTTATATAGTTATGCTTCCTGGATTTAAAAGACCAGAAAGTGAATCTTCTTATAAGATATTAGATTCAGCAAGTACTATGATATTAAAAGGGTGGAAGGAATCAGAAGCAGGAATTCAATGGCTTTCAAATCATCCAATTCTAAAAGATATCTTCAAGGCCCCTGTTAACTGGGGATTCTTAATTGCTATTTTATTAGCTGCATTGGTATGGTATATATTAAATAAAACTACATTAGGATATGAATTAAGGTCTGTTGGATTTAACAAATATGCAGCAGAGTATGGAGGAATCAATGTAGATAAAAGTATGGTAACTTCAATGGTTATAGCTGGAGCTTTAGCGGGAATAGCTGGAGCTGTGCAAGTTACAGGATATACAGAATGTGTGTCAAAATTAGCTGCAATGGAAGGTTATGGATTCGATGGTATTGCTGTGTCTCTTATTGGTGGTAATACTGCCTTTGGAAATATATTTGCAGGACTTTTATTTGGTGCCCTTAAATATGCAGGTCCTAACATACAATTTGCCTTAAATGCACCAGCAGAGATGGTGGACATAGTAATAGGAACAATCGTATTCTTTATTGCTATACCTAAGTTTGTTAAGATGGTGTTTACGACTTTTGCTAAGGAAAGAGGTGAAAAAAATGTTAAATAGTTTAGCTTTTATTATAGGAACTACGTTAATGTATTCAACACCTCTTATATATACAGCTTTGGGTGGAGTAGTTTCTGAAAACTCAGGAGTTGTAAATATTGGACTTGAAGGTATGATGACAATTGGTGCTTTTATAGGAGCAACTGTAGGTTATTATTCTGGAAATCCGTGGCTTGCATTTTTAGCAGCAGGTATTGCAGGTGGTGTCCTAGCACTTTTACATGCAGTTGCTTCAGTGACATTTGCAGCAGACCAAGTTGTATCTGGTATTGCTATTAACTTTTTAGGAGCGGGTATCTCTTTATTCTTAAGTAGAATGTTCTTTAGTGGTTCAGTTATGACGAAACCAATATCCCTTGACCATAAAATGCCAAGACCATTTAATAATATGTTTGCTGAAAATTCCTTCTTTGATTTAGTATTAAACCAATATGCAACTGTGTATTTAGCTTTTATTTTAGTGTTAGTTCTTTGGTATGTTTTATATAAAACCAAGTTAGGATTAAGAATAAGAGCGGTAGGCGAACATCCAAGGGCAGCAGATACTTTAGGAATTGATGTATTTAAAATAAGGTACTTAGCAGTAATTTTATCAGGTGTATTTGCTGGCTTTGGTGGTGCTGCTATGAGTCTTGCTATAGTATCGAATTTTAGACCTACTCTTATATCAGGACATGGATTTATTGCACTAGCAGCTATGATTTTTGGTAAGTGGAGACCACAGGGAGCAATGTGGGCATGTCTACTTTTTGGAGCGGCTCAAGGTATTGCTGTTTATCTTGGAAGTACAGGTATTCAGATACCAACTCAGTTGTTATCAATGTTACCTTATGTACTTACCTTATTAATACTTATGGGATTTGTCGGTAAAGCAACAGCACCAGCAGCTGATGGTGTACCTTATGAAAAAGGTGGAAAATAATTATTTAAAAATTTTATAATGCATTTATTTGACCTTTAATGCTAATTTATAAAATAGTGTAAAAATAAAATGGCTGAGGGATTTAATCTCCTTCAGCCATTTTAAATTTCACCTAATTATCGGTTACGGACACAGGGAAAATGTTTTACCTCTATTGAATAAATAAAATTTTTGGTATAATATTTGTAGGTAATAAATAATTTTATAATATAAAGGTAAAGTTTATATTATGCATTAGTAAACTTTTGAGAAGAATTATTTAAAATATGTTAAAATATCAATTAATATTGACTAATCTGTAATATTGGGAGTTGGTTATGTATGAAACTGGGGTTTGACTTAAACCTTGAACAAACTCAAAAGTTAGTAATGACTCCTGAATTAAGACAAGCTATACAAATTTTGCAATTTAGCAATCAGGAATTACAGGAGTTTATAGAGCAGCGAATAGAAGAAAATCCTCTTTTAGAAGTTGAAACAATTAATAAAAAAGAAGAGAATATTGATGAGATAAATGATAAAATAGAGGATATAGATTGGAAAGAGTATTTTGAGCAATATGATGATATTAGCTACAGACAACCTAAAAACTCTGATGAAAAAAAAGAATCTTTTGAAAGTTTTGTGAAGGTCAAAACTACACTAAAAGACCATCTTTTATTTCAATTGAATATGTCAATATTTGATGAAAGATACAAAAATATTGGTGAAGTAATTATTGATAGTATTGATAAAAACGGCTATCTAATAACTTCTATCGAGGAAATAGGAAAACAACTAGGAGTGCCATATGATGAAGTTGAAAAGGTTTTACAGATAATTCAAAGCTTTGACCCTGTAGGTGTAGGTGCAAGAAATTTAAAAGAATGCTTAACTATACAACTTAAAAGTAGGAGAATAGAGGATAAAATACCTTATTTAGTAGTAGAGAGGCATTTAGAGGATATTGGCAACAATAGAATTATGAAGTTGGCTAAAAAACTAAGTATTAGTAAGAAAAAAGCTCAAGAAATTTGTGATTTAATAAAATCGTTAGAGCCTAAGCCTGGTAGAGGTTTTTCACATGAAAGTGATAATATCAGGTATATAACGCCTGATGTAATACTTGAATATATAGACGGGGAGTATGTAATAATTGTAAACGATGTAACAGCACCAAGGTTAATGGTAAGCAAGTATTACAAAGAGCTGTTAAAAAAGGCTAAGGACCAAAACATATCGAAATTTTTAACAGAAAAGCTGAATTCTTCAATGTGGGTTATTAAAAGCATTGAGCAAAGAAGAATGACTATATATAAAGTTGCCAAATCTATTGTAAAGTTTCAACAAGATTTCTTTGAAAAGGGGAATAAAGCTTTAAAACCATTAGTCTTAAAAGATATTGCAGAAGATATTGGGGTTCACGAATCCACAGTTAGTAGAGCTGTAAATGGGAAGTATATGCAGACACCGAGGGGATTATTTGAATTAAAGTATTTTTTCTCAAGTGGTTTGTCTAGCCGAAGTGGAGAGGTTTCATCTACCAGTATTAAATCAATGATAAAAGAGTTAATAGATAATGAGAATCCTAAAAAGCCACTGAGTGACCAAAAAATAGCTAATATATTAAAAGAGAAAAATATAAAGATTTCAAGAAGAACAGTTGCAAAATATCGTGATGAGATGAATATACCTTCATCTTCTGGAAGGAGAAGATATTAAGTATTTAAAAGGTGGCTAGTTTTGGCCTCCTTTTTTACTGTTCTCTATTCTA
>NZ_ARZA01000259.1 GCF_000387765.1 Caldisalinibacter kiritimatiensis | reverse complement strand
ATTTTCTCTCCTAACCTCATCATTTTTATTTACTGTATTAGTGTCTGTCTTTGTTGCAACGTCAACAGTTCTAAGTTCTGGTCTTTCCCTTCTTATTATCTTTCCAATAGGTCTAAATCCTTCTTCTTTTCCATTTACAACTTTTCTTTTTTCTTGTAATTGTTGATTTTCTTGTTTTTTCATTTCTCTAAACGCTTTATCTTCTTTTTCTCTTTCAATTTCACCTAAACCACTATCATTTTTACTACTAATAATTATTTCATCATATCCAGGAAAAACTTCAGGAGTAGGATACTCGCTCATAGCCGCAGCTGCTTCTTTTTCTGATTCCCTTATAATAGATTTTATAGCTTCTTTTCTGCTGTAATGTTTTGAGTTTTTATCTGCCTTTATATTTCTGCTGATTTTTTCTTCATTTTCTCTTCTTCTAACTTCAATATTTTGTTTTTCATATTCTATTCTTCCTTCTAAATCATGTTGTTTTATTTTAATCTTTTCATCTCTCTGTCCTTCAATTTCAGTTGTTAGTAGGTTTCTTGGCTCATTCCCTTGTTTTTTAAGGTTCTTCATCATTTCTACAGTATTTTTAATATCTCTTTCATCAAATGGGGTATATCCTTTATCAACCCTTGCATCTACCCTTTTTACAAAATCTGAATAGTTAACAGTTTTTCCAGTTCTCTTGGTTTCAATCTCTGCTGCTCTTTTTTCTTGGGTATACTTTTGCATTAAATAATCTTTAGCTAAAGGAGTATATTTTTTTGTTAATTTTTTATCCTCCCTTTGAATACTCATATTCTTTATTTCATCATACATTATCTTTCCACCATATAACGTTAATCCAGTTCTTACAAGGCTATTCTTTAAGTCTTGTTTTTTAATGAATGTTGTTTATAGCTGCTTGTTGACCTGAAGTTACCGATTGTAAAAATCCAAATATTTTCTTTCTAAACAAAATAATAGTTGCAATTAATATAACTTGAAGAAGAGTAACCATCATCCAACCGTATTCACTAGACAATCCATATATAACTGAGCTTATTGCGAAGTACATTGATAAAAGTACAGCCATTCCTATCTTGCCTAGTAGAAAACCAAATGTATTATAAAGACTATGTAATGCTACATTAAAGCCCATATTCGGAAGAAGCGATATAGCAAAAGCTAGTATCATTACTATAGCTGAAATAATAGCTGCAAACTGCAGAGCTGCAGTTATTGCTGCTATTATTCCTACGAATATATTAAGTACTAATACTATTATCCCTACAAATAAAACCATTACGGACCTCGTTATTGTTCCTGTAGGTTTAAAAAGGTCGTTTGTTTTTGCCATATCATTAGCAAGCTCTTTTCTAGACTTACTATCTGGATTCTTGCTCAAAAAATCATCCATCTCTCTTCTTCCAATTTCTGTGTCTCCAAATTGGATTAGTTGCCATTGTTTTACTACTGTCATTTCCCAAAATGAATTTCCAAGATGTACTACTGCATCATCCGCTGTTACACTTCTGCCAGTTGTTATTGTTGCTGTTTTTGCTAATACTTCACCTGATAATTCTTGTGAAAAGTTATTTATCATATCAATAAAAAATGTAGGAGCTGCGAAAAAACTAAATGCTACTGCAAATATCAATAAAGTATTAACTATCAACCTCCAATTATACATGAACTTTCCTATTGCTGCATTAAATATAATAACTATCCCTACAACTGCTAAAATAGGCTTAATTAGTGGTATAAATATCGCATCTCTTAAACCTCCACACTATATTATTAAAAAAACTTGCAAATAAATCAAAAATGTTGAGTTTAAAACAAGCCATTAAAATATACTTTACTCCTTTTGATATAAAAACCGTAAGTAAAAATAACACGTTAGTTATTGCTTTAAATACAGTAGCCCATGCATCAAATATCCCAAATTTTTCTGAATCAAATACATAATGTGTAATTGGATATTTGTCAAAAAGTTTAGGTTGTGTGGATTCTATTTCTAACGTGTCTGTATCTGGAAATAAATCATTAATACTTCCAGGAGGTTGAGCGTATGAATTTACTGTTGAAAATATCAACATTAAAAATATTGGTATTATTATGCTTTTTTTCAAAACTCCCCCTCCTTTTCTACGATACTTCTTCATTTTCTTCTTTATCTTCTGCTCCTGTTTTAAATGCATTTATATATTCCTCAAATACTGCATCTATAGCTACAACTCCAGTCCTTCCTTCAAGATCCTGGAATAGACACATACCATTTTCTAAACTTGATAATATTTCTTTATTTTCCTCTGTAGGTTCTATACCATAGGCTCTTAGTGTTTTTTCTATCTCTTCATCATCTGAAGTTCTAAATGCAAACTTATATCCAATGTTATTTAAAACCTTCGAATCTCCTATATCATCTATTGATTGAGAAATAAAAATTCCTGGAGACTGCAAAGCTCTAGCCATTCTAATTATTTTATTTGATATATTTTTCCCTGCTGCTGTCGCCCTTAAAACTGTTGCTTCGTCCATCTCAAATATACTTAATTCCTTTCTATCACTCATAATAAACAACATTATATATCCCGTTATTGCTAATAAACAAGCATACCCTACTATTTCCTGGAAAGTATAGTTTTCTGGTGCTGTTTCTGCATCTGGAAATACTAGATTTTGTATTTGTAGTACATTTACTGTTCTTTCAAGACTTATTGCTTCTTCATCTCCATCCCCAAAAAGTAATGAAGAATAAGCCATCTGTTTATATGAATTAAGAGTTTCTGCTATTTCATTACACATATTTTTCTTTATTATATTTTCTTCTTTATCAGCTTCAGCTCCTATTATTTTTATTTCTTCGATAATTTTATTCATAGCTGGATTAGATTTGTTAACTACTCTATTTACTGCTTGAAGTAATATATTTGTTCTAGGGTCTTTTCTATCTGCTGCTATTAAAAACATACATATATCCATAGCCCAATTAGCAGCTTCCTTCATTCTCTCTATATAATTTTCTTTTGATATTCCTACTCTCATAATATTAAATGGATCTAATTTTCCCTTATCTTTTATATCAGCTGTAAATGTTGTTACTTTTACCTGGTCTCTAAAAGTATATAAATCTTGCTCCCATTTCCAACGGTCTCCTTTTGGGTCTATTATGAGAACTTTGGCTCCTCTTTTTGCGGTTTTCAATGCTAAAAGGGTCTGCTGCAAATGATTTTCCTCCCCCTTGTGGTCCAATCATTATAACATTAGGAGGTCTATGAACTCTACTAGGTTTCCATAAATCCACTTTTACAGGTTTTTTCAGTATTCCTGTTATCCCTATATATGTCCCTATTTCGTCTCCAAGTTGTGTAATAGCTCCTATCATAGCCCCTGCTAAATGCTCTGGAGTTAATTTTTGAATATAATCATATGCATACTGTTCTCCGCCTAGAAGCGTTTCATTAAAAAGTAAAAATTGGTCACCGGCGGGACATTCAGTTTGAATGTCATCTAAATGATTTCTTACATCTTCTATCCTTCTATGGAAATGTATCTATATCCTTTGCTGCCACTCCTATAACTATTGTTGTATTTAATAATGGAAATTTCCTATTTTTTAGGTCATGTTCCATTAAATATGCTTCTTCATTTGATTCTAATAAATCAAGTGGCATCGCATTGTTTGAACCTTGTATATTCTCACCCTGATCTGCAAGTTCTCTTTGCTTTCTTCTTACTTCTGAAAGTGAAGCATTATATTCTTGTGTCCTACATCTAATTGATATAGTAATTGGAAACTTCATACTTGAAATAAGATGATATATCCATTCTCCTCCTGGAAATGGTATATCAGGAATATGTGATGCTACTATATAAGAGTTGTTATGCCTTTCTCTCCTTATCTTTAAATTGTGTTATTTCTAAATGTCTCATGTGTGATATATCAATTTCACCTTCAGTAAGACTTAAAATACTTTGTCTATGTGGTCTTATTGCCTTTTCTCCATTTATTTCTATAATTTCTGCATGTGGTTTCCATGTTTTACTTTTATCAGTTCTAAATCGGTCATTTTTAGTTTTTTCTCCCCTCATAGGAGGTTCCCCTATACCAAAATAAAACTGATGTCTAATTAAGTATTGAATTATATATTCATCTGCTATTTCTACTTTAGCGTTTTTAGATATTCTATTGTACATTGTTTCTTCCAAGATTTTGTAAGATTCAAATTCTCTTAAGAATATTTCAGGTTCACTAAACCCAGCATATTCATTAATCATTCGTATAGGATCCTGGTATAAACTTTTAGCAAATTCTTTAACTGTTTGGAATAAAGTTTTCGGATTTTCAAGTTTTACTATTAAATACCATTCATAATCATTACCTTCATCTCCTAAAAGTTCTGCAAGATCTTGTGTTTCAGCATCAATTTCTTTTATTGCTTCAATCTTTAAGGGTCCTGAAACTCTTTTTTTCATTTTTTCATTATCTTCCCTTATAGAAGATGTTCTAGGTACTCCTCTTATGTGAAAATCGTTTTTTATTGTCCAAAATATAGTCATTGAATTTAATATTTTCATTTTCTCTCTTTTGCTTTTAAAATTGTATGTGAATCCTACTAAATGATATACAGCCCAACATCCTTTAACTCTTCTTGCTTTATCTTTTTTTAATATCAAATTATCTTCATAATATTCTATTGGATACTGAAATTCTGTTACTAAAAACTTCCTATCAATCTTATTAAAAATTTCCAATCTACTTCACCTTCTTTCTAAAAAAGACCTTGCTATGGTCTAACAAGGCCTTTAACATTTTTGTTTTTTTCAAGAACTCTATACGCTATTTTATTAGCATACTTAGCTTTTTGTTTTTTAATTTTTATATATCTATATCTAACTACTTTACTACCTTTAAAGAATATAATATAGTAATGAATTATTATACTTCTTAAAAACCCTGCTGGATTCTTACCATCTAAAAGCTTATTATTAAATAAATAAGCTAATGCTCCTGGTATTATGAAATACTTATAAAGAAAAGGTATCCAGTTTATCATAAATATATTTCTTAATGTATATATTAAGAATACAAATATAATGTAATATATTAAAACATTAAAAGCTAAAGGAAATGGAAGATTGATTCCTCCTATTTCATAAAACATTCTTTCAATCCTCCATACCTTCGAATAGCTCCTTAATACTTTATATTCTTCTTCCATGACTTATCACCTATCTAAAAAATCCCATAAAAATATCACCTATTGCTTGTCCAAATTCTGTTCCATTAAATATAAATATTGAAGCAAAACCACCAAATACAACAAATATTATTAAAGCCATAAATTTTCTTGTGAATAATAAAAATAACCCTATTACAGCAAATGCTCCCATAGCTAGTCCACCAATATTTCTTTGTAGCCAATTTCCCATTTTTACTCCAGGATCATCAACAGCTAATGCTAAACCACTAAACATTAATATAAAGATTAGTGTATAGCTTATTATTAAAACATATTTTTGGAAGTTTTTTAATTTCATTATTCATCCTCCTCTACAAATTTATTTCCTCTCATTTTAATATCTTTTATATAAAATCTATCTGAATTACCTTCAGTTTTTCTAATTAATTCAATAAGGTACCGTTGTCTATAAAGTGTTCCTAGCTCTTCATCTTTCATCCCTATAACTGTTACAGTTGTATAAGTGCCATTTCCATTTTCATATGTATCTAAAGTTTCAATGCTATTGAATAGATATTTACCTTCATACCCTTTAATTTTTTTATTATCTTCCATATAATAAGCTATCTGTCCTTCATTTCCTGAAGAGTATGTTATAAAGAAATTGGATAGTACTTCTTCTATTTGTTGTTCTACATCATCTAAAGCAGTTTTTGGTCCAGTATAAGTTTCAAAATTTGCTTCGGTGGGACGTTGCGGCTCTGGCATGAAAACCGGATAATCTTCTACTAGATATCCGTCCTCATAATATCCTATAGGAACTGATATGTATACTACTTTTTCTTCAATCTTTGGTTTTGTTATTTCTTCTCCTTCTATACCTTTTTCTATTATTATATCTACTTGATTTATGGTTTGAATATTAGCTCTTATTATTATGTTGCTATGATTATTATTTAGTTTCTGTACATCCCACACAATAGCATTCAACACCCTACTGCTTCCTTTTGAGTAATCAATTCTTGCTGTATTACTAAGTGCATTAATTAAAAATGGTCTGATTCTTCTTAAATAATCTTCTTGTTCCGTATTACTGTATGTAAGGTATTCTTTTACAAATGCAAGTGCAAAAGCTTTAGCTGTTTCACTTTCTGATTCCGCAATATTGTACTCTACAATATTTTTTATTATCTTTGGTTGTTTAGATTTTATTATTTGATATATTCCTAATACGAATATAATTATAAGACTTACATATATTGTTGCCTGAACTCCCTTAAAAAAAGTTCTAGTTATAGGTGAAACAGTTTTTTGTTTGTTTTTATTAATGTTCAACTTTGACTTTTTTGCATTTTCTAAATCTTGAATTGATAACTTACTATTTGAATTTTTTTTGAATTTTCTAAACAATGACTCACCTCCTTTATTTAAATTTTAATACGTTTTTTTATGTATGTCAAAAAATTTTTTATTTGTGTTAAATTTTATTCAAACATTGAAGTATATTCTCCATTTGTTTTTAGAAATATAGGTCCTGTAGGATACTCCTTCCATAATGCAAATGATGTAAATAAAAATTCTACTTTTGTTTTTTGTTTTTCTTTTACAGCTTGTGCTAGTTTTTCAGCTCGATTTGTTGTTGTTGTTATTACTAAAATTCTAGGAAATGCCTCTAAATACTCCTTATAAGCTTCACTTAACTTGAAGTTTTCATAGTAATATACCTTATTATCAAAAGAATTTGTTTTAAAACTATTTTCTGTCATTGCCATAGTGCCTAAATCAATTTCCACGAAATAAGTATATTGTTTCCTTTCTGTTATATAGTTAAAATACATATCTGGTCTAAGTACAAAGGAATTTTCTTCATGTTTAAATGGAAAATATAGATGTCTATCAGATACACAATTAATTATCTTATGTCCCTTTTTTCTTGCATCTTTTTCAAGTGATGATCTAACATCACAAATTTTAAAAGTATGCTGTAACTTCTCAGGTTTTATTAAATTATCTCTTTTATTCCACTTAACATCTTTCATAGGAAGCTCATAATAACCTGATATAAATATAGCTCCTGCATCATCTAATAAATAATATCCTTCATTAGTCCCTTTTTGATTTTTTTTCTTTGGAAGGAAACTTTCTATGCAAAAACCGGTTTAAATGAAGTGTTAGTAATTGTTTTCTTACATAACGTTCACTGTATCCTAAGATATCAATTATCTGGCTTGTCTTAACTGCCCTCATAAAATAAACAAGTTCTATAGCCTTTTGTTGAAATGTAGTTAAAGGAAAATTTACCACAAAATCAACATTGACTTCCTTTTGGTCTATTCTTTCTTGTCTCCTTTTTCCTTTTATTCCCGCTGGCTTTTTCATTAATTTTCACCATCCTTTTCTTTTTGTGCTGCTATCTCCCAAAGTTTTTTCCCAATCATACTTTTTTCATTTTCTTCTTCTTTTACATCCAAAGCTTCTTTTTCTCTTTGAGATACTTGTTCCCATAATTCTTTTGCTTTTTCTTGTGGCTTCTCTTGTTTTTTT
>NZ_ARZA01000258.1 GCF_000387765.1 Caldisalinibacter kiritimatiensis | reverse complement strand
AACATAATTTTCTTTGTATGGATTTTCTACTAAAGCACTAGCCACTTTAATAACTTTTTCATCTAGGTTGTCTATTAAAACTCCTTTTACTTCATTTCCTTGTATGGTTATTTCTCCATTTTCATCAATTTTGAATTCATCAGCATTAACATATTTAGCATTTAATAAATTTTTGCTATATTCTATTTCTTGTGAAGTATCTTCCTGTGAATTGTTTTCCTCTCCTATATCAATACCTCTATCTAAAGCATCAAACATATTTACTATCATTTGACTTGCCTCGGCTCTTGTAGCTTCACCATTTGGCTTAAATGTTTTGTCTGGATAGCCATTTATAATTCCATTTTCACTAGCAATAATTATGTATCCTTTATCTTCTGCTTT
>NZ_ARZA01000257.1 GCF_000387765.1 Caldisalinibacter kiritimatiensis | reverse complement strand
ACTTGTTCCCATAATTCTTTTGCTTTTTCTTGTGGCTTCTCTTGTTTTTTTCAGATTCTTTTTCTAAAGTTTCATCATTCTCTAAAGTTATTTTTGTTTCTTTAAACCTATTTATTTCTTCTATGTTTTCTTCAGTCCATTCATCTGTTTTGAAGAAATCTCCTAATTTTAATGGTTTGTTGACTGTTTTATTTTCTTCTTTAATTATTATTTTATCTTTCTCTGTATCTGTCACATTATTTGAGTTTTCTTTTTTATTATCATCATTGTTCTGTAATAATTCATCATATCCAATTTCAATTTTTATTGCTAATTCCTGGTCTAGTCGATCTTGAACCTCATCTGCAATATTTTCTATCGGCGGGTTGTCCTGCTCTTTTTGTTCTTTTTTGGG